>NZ_KB897864.1:0-38301 GCF_000377185.1 Rhizobium sp. 42MFCr.1 | reverse complement strand
CACCGGTGATCATGTTCTTGACGTAGTCGGCGTGGCCGGGGCAGTCAACGTGGGCATAGTGGCGGTTCGGGGTCTCGTATTCGACGTGTGCCGTCGAAATGGTGATGCCGCGAGCCTTTTCTTCCGGAGCCGCGTCGATCTGGTCGTACGCCTTGAACTCGCCGAAGTACTTCGTGATCGCTGCCGTCAGAGACGTCTTGCCGTGGTCAACGTGGCCGATCGTGCCGATGTTAACGTGCGGCTTGTTGCGCTCAAACTTACTCTTTGCCATTTGAATGCTTCCTGTGAACGAAATGGATGACCCCGGCGAACCGGTTTAGTGCCGCCGTTTAAGGCTTTCGGGGAAATTGCGCAAGACCTATTTGCGGACCGTATTCCTAGCCTGCGGGCGCATATGGGAAGGAAGCGCCCAATCGGCAATATCCACCGGAGATGGCAGCGAAGATATATTCGCGAAGAACGGGCGCGACGGCGCCAAGGATATGATAGTACATCGTTTGCAGCCCTTACGCGGAAGCACTGCTCGGAGACACCGCAATGGAACCAAAGGAAATTGCAAAACGATCCGCAGGCAACTTTCTGATCTTTGCCGCTTGCGCATTCATATTGTGGGTTCTTGCCGCTGCGATCGACTGGGTCGCGCAGCTTGCACGCCTCTCCTCGCCCGAGCGGCTCCCGGCTCTGGCGACATCGATCGTCAGCTCTTCGACGCTGCAAGCGATCGTCGCAATATGGCTGCTCACAGCGGCATTTGCCATCGCCTTCCCAAAGATGCTGACGCCACTTTCGGCCACCACGACGCTGATGTTCGACGTGGGATACGGTATTCTCGGCGCCCTCACCGGCTTCGGCATCGCGATCGGTCTCTTCGGTGGCGGCTGGTCGATCCTGTTGCGCGCCGTGATCTACAGCGCCCTCATCGCCATCGGCTTCGTTGCTGTCCGCATATGGCTGTCGAGAGAGGATCTCAGCACCAACCCCCAAAAGCGATGGACGATCGCCGGCATCATCGCGCTGGCCTCGCCTTTCGTGCTGCTCTGGGGCTAGAGGTACGCATAGCGACCCGGCTCGCGCAAAGTGTTACAGGAACAACAGGACACTGCGAAAATCTGGAGCGGGTAGCGGGAATCGAACCCGCGTATTCAGCTTGGAAGGCTGCTGCTCTACCATTGAGCTATACCCGCGGGGTGGTATCCGATCCAATGACGAATGGTGGAGAGAGTTGGATTTGAACCAACGTAGGCTGAGCCAACGGATTTACAGTCCGTCCCCTTTAACCACTCGGGCATCTCTCCAGTCTTTTCGTCCGGATCGTGAGACCAAGCTCGTCAGACTTTCGAAGCGTTGCCGCCCCTCGGTCTGCGCCGCGTATATGACCGGACGATTTACGCATGTCAACACGATGACGACGGAAAAAATGTGAAAAATTTCATCGACCGTGGAAAGCCGGGGTCCTGAAAGAAATCCTATGCGGAAAGAAGCACCCTCGCTATAAAGCCGCATGAGCAAAGACAAGAAAACCGGTGGCAAGCCCACTGACGAAAAATCCGCCAAGGACACGCATTACGCAACCCTGCGCCGCGCGCATCGTGATAGCAAACGCGAACGCGGTGAGATTCCGACACCGCCGCCACAGAAGCGCCGGCGCGGTGCCGAGGACTGGAAGCCTCCTGCACTCGCGCCCGAGCAGGTCTATCTCTACGGCCTTCATACGGTTCGTGCCGCGCTTGACAACAAGGAGCGCCGGAACGTCAAGTTGTCGGTGACCCAGAACGCGCTTGCGCGTCTGGAGATCGCTGCCGACGCGCTCGGCATTCCGGTCGAAATCGTCGCTCCGCACGATATCGACAAGGTCCTCGGCCCGGATGCCATCCATCAGGGTGTCATGCTGGAAACGCGCCCCCTGCCCGTCCGCCGGCTGGAAGCACTGAAGGACAGCCCACTGCTTCTCGTGCTCGACCAGGTAACCGATCCGCACAATGTCGGCGCCATCATGCGTTCTGCCGTGGCCTTCAATGCAGGTGCCGTCATTACCACACAGCGCCACAGCCCGACCGAATCAGGCGTGCTGGCGAAATCAGCCTCAGGTGCACTGGAACTCATCCCCTATATCCAGATCACGAATCTTGCCGACGCTCTTGGAGAACTGCACAAGCTCGGCTTCTTCACGATCGGCCTCGATTCGGAAGGACCGGCGCCACTCGAGGGCACATTCTCGGGTGACAAGGTGGCGCTCGTGCTGGGTTCCGAAGGTAAGGGGCTACGCCAGAAGACGCGCGAAACTGTCAGCGCGCTTGCCAGGCTAGACATGCCGGGTGCGATCAAGTCACTCAATGTATCTAATGCTGCGGCGATCGCTCTTTATGCGGCGAGGCAGCATTTGAAAATTTGATAGAGTTGGGGATCGCGGCGAAAGGCGCGATCTTTCTCTTCCATATGCGGGATGATAGCAGCGCCGCAAAGCAACTAGGAAGCCAGCAAACTGCTGCTCGTCTCGGATTTGCCTCTGCTCTTTTCCATGCTGCCCCGCATTCGAACAGGAGGAACATATTTCCATATGGCCATCCGCTCCCTCGTCATCGGCACTCTGTTCGTCGGCGTATTTGTTGCCATCATTCTCAGCATCGTCTGGATCGACAAGTCGCAGCCGATTCACGAACTCGCTCCGCTGGCGCCCGCCCCTGAACGCCCTATTCCAGCACCCGTACAGTAGATCGTGTAGCTATCATCAGGGGAACCGACGGTCGGCCCCGCGCGTTGGCTTCGCACGATTTAGGAGAGAAATGTGCGGGTAATGATCGCTATTATCGTTTTCATGGTTGCTTCGGTGCTGAGCATTGCAATCATGTCGCCGTTGGGTGCCGGAGAGACCGGTGACGCCTTGCAAACGAGCGTGCGGCAGACTGCGCCTCGGAACTAGCAAAGTCGGGTCTGCGGCGTTCGCAACGCAAACTCCGATGCAAGGTCGGACGAACGAAATCACGATCGCGCGGATTTCTTCTTTACAGGACGGCAGAATCTGGTACTTGGCAGGCATCGCCCTTGTAGCTCAGTTGGTAGAGCACCTGATTTGTAATCAGGGGGTCGCGGGTTCGAACCCTGCCGGGGGCACCACTAATTTTGCACGAAATCAGTGACTTGATAACTAATTCGCCTCAGTTGGCGCGTTTTTTTCATGTGACCTCAACCCGTCACGGCTCCCTCGTTCGCTGGTCGGACCAAGGCCGCAAACTTGGCGAGGACGCCGTGCCTGTAGCGCGGCGGAGGCTGGCTCCAAAGGCTTCGGCGTCTCGCAATCTCTTCATCTGGGACGTCGAGCTGCAGAAGTAGCTGATGGGCGTCGATGGTGATTTGGTCGCCGTCCTTGACAAGTGCGATTGCCCCCCCCTCGAAGGCTTCGGGCGTGACATGCCCGACCACCATACCCCATGTGCCGCCGGAGAACCGCCCATCTGTGATGAGGCCGACGCTCTCTCCAAGGCCACGTCCGATGATAGCGGAGGTCGGGGCAAGCATTTCCGGCATTCCCGGACCACCCTTCGGCCCGAGGTAACGCAGGACCAGAATGTCGCCGGCCTTGATTTTGTCCGAGAGAATAGCATCCAATGCGGATTGCTCGTCTTCGAAGACGCGCGCCGGGCCAGCAATCACCGGGCTCTTGAGCCCGCTGATCTTTGCCACCGCCCCACCCTCTGCCAGATTGCCTGTGAGTATGGCGAGATGTCCCTCGCGATACAGTGGCGCTGAGAGCGACCGGATAACGTCCTGGTCCGCACGAGGCTCGTCGGGCACGGCCGAGAGTTCGTCAGCGATCGTCTTGCCGGTGATCGTGAGACAATCGCCGTGCAGAAGGCCCGCATTCAACAGTAGCTTTAGGACTTGAGGAATGCCGCCGGCAGCGTGGAGATCAACAGCCATATAACGGCCGGATGGCTTGAGATCGCAGATTACTGGTACCCTACGGCGTATCCGCTCGAAATCCTCCAGCGTCCATTCCACCTCGGCCGCATGCGCAATGGCGAGATAGTGCAGCACCGCATTCGTTGAACCTCCAGTGGCCATGATGAGCGCCACGGCATTTTCAATCGACTTCCGCGTGACGATGTCGCGTGGTCGAATGCCGGCCTTCACCGCTTCCACCAAAACGCGCGCGGACTCGACCGTGCTATCGATCTTTTCTTGGTCGGGATTGGCCATGTTGGAGGAGTAGAGCAGCGACATGCCGACCGCCTCGAAGGACGAACTCATGGTGTTCGCGGTGTACATGCCGCCGCAAGAGCCGGTCGTCGGGCAGGCATTGCGCTCAATGCCCTCGAAATCCTCAGCGCTCATCTTTCCGGCCATGTAAGCGCCGACGGCCTCGAACGCGGACACGATGGAGAGGCTCTCGCCCTTCCATCGACCCGGCTTGATGGTGCCGCCATAGACATAGACGGCCGGAACGTTAGCGCGGAGAATGCCGATCATACCGCCCGGCATGTTCTTGTCGCACCCGCCGAGCACTAGAACGCCATCCATCCATTGGCCCTGCACCGAGGTCTCCACACAATCGGCGATAACCTCGCGCGAGACGAGAGAATATTTCATGCCCTCCGTTCCCATGGCCATGCCGTCCGAGATGGTAGGCGTGCCGAATATCTGCGGATTGGCTCCGGCCGCCTTGATGGCGGCTATCGCCGCGTCGGCAAGCGGCTGGAGGCCGGCATTACATGGCGTGATCGTCGAGTGCCCGTTGGCGATGCCGATCATCGGCTTGTCGAAGTCCCCTTTGGTATAGCCCAACGCATAGTACATCGCGCGATTGGGCGAGCGAGCAATGCCTTGGGTGATATGCCGTGAACGGTCGTTGTGAGCCATAAGCGCCTCCCGCTAGCCAAACGGAACCATACTCTATTGGAAACCAAATACGCTGTGAAATATGCTTTTTGCCTCCAGCTAAGTCGCCGCACATATCAAAGGCTGCCGATGGAACTGAGACAGATCTGCCAAATTTGTCGCCGTCGACGAGAAGCTGCAATTTCCTCGGCGTCTTGGACTCGGTCAGCAACCGCCGGTCTTCCGCTTCGCCAGAGTCGCCATCAGGTCCGCGTTCATCGCGCCAGGCGGTCCAGTTTCGTCACTAGCACCGTATCGCCCTCACGTGCATAGTAGAGGCACCTTCTCAGTTCCTTTCGCTTCCCGGTCAAGCCGGTTTCGCAAGTGAACGAGTGACGTCATGCGGCCGGATGCATGATGGTTCAGACCCACGAGGAGAGCGACATGGCATTCTTTGCTAAGGGAGTTTTTCTTGCTGCGGCGGGCGCCATCGCCTTCTGCCTTCTGGCGTGCGTTGCGCACGCGGCATCGTGCGGCAAAAGCGCTGCCGGGTTTGAACAGTGGAAAGTAGAGTTTGCCGAGACGGCAAAGGCTGCAGGCGTCAAGGGGAAGGGTCTTGCAGCGCTTGCCGGTGCGAAATACGCCGTAGGAACCATTCAGGCCGACCGCTCCGTCAACAGGGCTTTCAGCGGCTCGGTCGCCGACTTTATGAGACGACGCGGTGGGTCCGCGATTATTTCCAAGGGCCGTTCGCTTAAGACGGCGAATGCAGCGCTCTTCGACAGCATCGAGCGCAACTACGGCGTGCCCGCCGGCGTGCTTCTCGCCATCTGGGGTATGGAGACCAACTTCGGCGCCTCTATGGGCAACCAGAACACAGTTTCGGCAATCGTCACGCTCGCGTACGATTGTCGCCGCCCGCAATTCTTCGCGCCCCATGCTATCGCGGCGCTCAAGCTAGTCGACAGCGGCGTGCTGAGTGCCGGCTCGGTCGGCGCCATGCACGGCGAGATCGGCCACACAGGGTTCCTGCCTGGGAATGTCCTGAAATACGGCGTCGGAAACAGGAACATGCGCGACAAGAGCACGGCGCTGATGTCCACGGCCAACTTCCTCAGGGCGCACGGCTGGGGCGCCGGCGGGGACTATCAGGGCAATATCGGCGCCATCGCCGGCTGGAACTCCGCGAGTGTGTATCAGCAGGCGATCGCCCGCATCGGCGAGGCGATCGACGGCGGTTAGATCCTGCCTCCAGTTACAAAGCCGCCACGCGCCGAGTCAGAATGTTATTTGCGTGGAAGGGGTGCGGAGGACGAGAATGCTCGGTCTGTGGCTAATCTCTCAGGCTACCAGCGACTCGGTTGGGCTCGTGTAATGGGCACCTGATCGCCGATACAGTCGATTGGCTTCCTCCGTCAAAGGGTGCGCAGACATTGCGGAAACCTCGAGGGCCGAGGCGTTGTCACTAAAGGGCCACGACCCGACCGGAGACATCGTCCGTGTAGATGCAGTAGAATAGGTGGGCAGATGCAGACACAGTCGGTAGTTCGCGAGGCTCAAGCGAGCCGATCTCCCACCAGTCCAAGTGTCTCTGCAAAAGTGACCACGCGTGCAGGCGCTCCTCGTGCCAGACATCATCGTCGGGCAGTTCCTGGAAGTGGCCGTTCAGCACGACGCTCCTCCATCCGCCCTTCCCCCACTGCTCCTCCACCTGGAGGCAGACTCTTGGATTCAGCCGCATCCACTCCACTTTTCGTCCTGGCATCGAAAAACTGTAGGCTACTCGTGATTGGAACGCAAAGTAGATTGGGACCACGTAAGGCCGGCCTTCGTTACTGCAAGCCAGATGACCAAAATGCGCCCGTTCCAGCATTTCCAAGCATTCTACATGGCTCATACTCCTGAGTGTCGTTGACATGTCTGTCTCTCCCATTCCTCCGAGGAATACTCGACGGGCCGCAAAACGAGGACACCGCTTACATAAATCATCCTCCTTTTTTGCTGGATCTGCATTGTGCTGGATCAATTTCCAATCCTGAAACGTGTACGGGTAGGGCAGAGGATATCGCTCGGCGCACTGCAAAACGGATGGTACCGAACCGCGTCTTCGACCGATGTTCTAAATGTGCGTTCTCCGGCGGACGGTTCGACCGATACTGCGTTAGACTGAGCCCGCGCGCCAATTAATTTCCTGTGTTCTTGACATTGATCAAAGTCACTTGCCCACCCGCGTGCTTTAATGACTGCGCTCGATGTCGAGCGAAACGCAATGATTAGATCCGGCTTCCGGACCTCTTGGCCAACAGGAGATGATCATGCCCGATATGTTCCCCATTAAGAAAGAACAGAAGACCACGACGCCGGCTCCCGGCGGGATGTGGTCTCCATTCGACTCACTTCGTACCGAAATCGACCGGCTGTTCGACGACTTCGGCCCTTCCTCATGGCGTCCGATCTCAGGTCAGCTCCTCGGACGCACGACTTCTGCTGCCGACTGGGTCGTGTCTCCCGCGGTGGATGTCGTCGAGAAAGACAACGCATTCGAGATCACCGCGGAAGTTCCCGGCCTCGACGAGAGCAACATAGACATCAGGCTTTCGAACGGCGTGCTGACCATTCGGGGCGAAAAGACGGAGGAAAAGGAATCGAAGGACGAGGCCTACCACCTTTCGGAGCGCCGATACGGCTCCTTCCAGCGCTCGTTTCGGCTTCCTGACTACATCGAGGCAGATAAGATCGCCGCCGCTTTCGCGAAAGGCGTCCTGAAGGTCACGCTTCCAAAGGCTGCCAACACCGGGACGAACGACCGCAAGATCGAGGTCAAAGCCACATAGCCTTGGAGCGTGCGAAGGGGCGGCTGTCGACCCTGGGCGGCCCCTCTGGCGTATTTCTTCATCGTTTCGTCGATCAAGGCCATGGGAGGTTTGTCATGCTGTCGCCCGATAGAGATTTCAAACCCGGCGGTGAGCGTTTTGCCATTCCAACGCAGGGAGAAGTCGAAGGCAAGCTGCTGGTTTCAGAGATCGTAGCAGTGGCTTGTCTCCAGGAGCTCATGAAGCTCAAGAATACTGCCGCGATTGCAAGGGTTCACCGACGCGTCCTGCACGAACTCAAGGAGAAATGCCAAGTCCTGAAGTTATGTGTCACCGACGAAAGAGCCGTCGTCGAATATGCGGAGCAAGTGTTAAAGTGCGCTGTGGCAGAAGCAGGCGGCTGTCGCTAACGCCTCCAGATACGAGCCTCGATACATGTGTGGCACGCTACCGCAAAGAAGGGCGGTTATAGACGCCAACTTGGCATTGGAGCACATTTCAAAACGTTCTGTATCCATTGTCACTACGAATGCCTCGGCAAGCCTGCGCGTACGGTCTCGCTATCGACGGAGAGTACGCAGTGCCGCCCCACGCCAGGATTGACGCCACCTGCCTTGTCGACGAAAGATGATCCGAGTCTTGCCCGGCTCGAGTTCCGGGCCTTCCACAGCATACGCCTGAAATCGAGCAGCGAAGAATTGACGATGGCTCCAGCCGGCGCTGCAGATGCACTTGACAAAATCGGCTTTTATTGGCGCCTAGACGCCAAGACTATGTTATCGTTCGTTGAATACGTAAAAGGAATTACATGGGCCGTTCGTTTCAGACGCTTTCCTTCCTTGCCTCCTCGGCGACAGAGGCGCTGGCGGCTCGGGAAGAGTTGATAGGCATTTATGGTGACGTGCCCCCTGAAGAGGCCGACGTGATCGTCGCCCTCGGCGGCGACGGTTTCATGCTGCAGACGCTGCATGGCACGATGAACTCGGGCAAGCTGGTCTACGGCATGAATCGCGGCTCCATCGGCTTCCTCATGAACGACTATCGAACGGAAGATCTGCAGGATCGAATCTGCACAGCAGTCGAAAATGCCTTTCACCCTTTGCAGATGACAACGGCGAATTCCGACGGCACGAATTCGACAGCACTTGCCATCAACGAAGTCTCGCTGTTCCGGCAATCCTATCAAGCCGCCAAACTGCGGGTCGAAGTGGACGGTGTCGTGCGACTCGACGAGCTTATCTGCGACGGCCTGATGGTGGCCACGCCCGCGGGTTCGACGGCCTATAACCTCTCCGCGCATGGACCGATCCTGCCGCTTGACGCCCCTCTGTTGGCGATGACTCCGGTCAGCGCGTTCCGGCCGCGGCGCTGGCGCGGCGCCCTTCTGCCCAACAAGGTGACGGTCGATATACACATACTCGAGGCGGAGAAGCGGCCGGTCAACGCGGTCGCTGACAACACGGAAGTGAAATCGGTGCTGCATATTCGCATCGCGCAATCGGAACTTACGACCGCGCGCATTCTCTCCGATCCCGATCGATCATGGTCCGATCGTATTCTTGCGGAGCAGTTCGAGGACTGAGACATGAGCTTGCGACGAACGACGCTTTGTACCTTGCTGCTAGCCGCGTCCACCCTCTGCGCGCGAGGCGTTGAGGCAGAAGACGCGATCCTACCGGCTTCAGTCATCTTCGCGACCAGCACCGGTTACTGGGAAGACGACGGTGCGGCGCCGGCCATTCAACGATCACCTTCGGCGCCCCAAACTGCGGCTGCCGCTCCCGCAAAACCGCGCCACGGCTACTACAAGCTGTTTGCCGTCAGGCAGGCGGACCGCACCGCCAAGATATATTTGCAGCAAATCGAGCAGAGCGACGCTGAGCCGTCCATCACCTCGACGGTGGAGTTGCAGGAACTCAGCGATCTGAAGCCGTATGTCACCGACATCAGGCCCGAAAACTCCTCCGGCATGCTCAAGGAGCCCGGCCTTTTTGCAATGGTCTACCTGAAGACCGATCCGGATGCGGAATCGGAGACTTGGACTGTCGTCATCGACGAATTTGGTGAGGTTACCGTCGGCAAAGCCAGCAACTAGTCGAAGCCGTTGATTTGTCGCTGGAGAACTTCCGGTTTTCCCGCTTGAATCGAAAAGGCCCCATTCGGGGCCTTCTCTATGTTCATACGTTTGAGCGGTTACTCGACGTCGTCGACGACAGCGTCCGGCTTGCCGCTGATGCGGTGAGCGAGAGCGGCTTCCATGAACTCGTTGAGCTCGCCATCCAGCACGTCGCCCGGCGCCGTGCTCGCCACGCCCGTCCGCAGGTCCTTGACCAGCTGGTAGGGCTGCAGCACGTAGGAGCGAATCTGGTGACCCCAGCCGATGTCGGTCTTCGAGGCTGCCTCGGCGTTCGCCGCTTCTTCGCGCTTCTTCAACTCGGCTTCGTACATACGAGCACGCAGCATGTCCCAAGCCTTGGCCCGGTTCTTGTGCTGCGAGCGTTCCTGCTGGCAGGAAACCACGATGCCGGTCGGGATATGCGTGATGCGCACGGCCGAGTCGGTCGTGTTGATGTGCTGACCGCCCGCTCCCGAGGCGCGGTAGGTGTCGATGCGGCAGTCGCTCTCGTTGACCTCGATGTTGATCGAGTCGTCGACCACGGGATAGACCCAGATCGAGGAGAACGAGGTGTGGCGCCGCGCGTTGCTGTCGTAGGGCGAAATACGCACCAGGCGATGCACGCCCGACTCCGTCTTCAGCCAGCCATAGGCGTTGTGGCCTTTGACCAGCAGGGTTGCCGACTTGATGCCTGCTTCTTCACCATCGTGCACTTCAAGAAGCTCTACCTTGAAGCGCTGACGCTCCGCCCAGCGGGTATACATGCGCAGCAGCATGTTGGCCCAGTCCTGGCTTTCCGTTCCGCCTGCGCCGGAGTGGACTTCGAGATAGGTATCGTTGCTGTCGGCCTCGCCCGATAGCATCGCCTCCACCTGGCGGCGGGCGGCTTCAGCCTTCAGGCTCTTGAGCGCGTCTTCGGCGTCCTTGACGACACTCTCGTCGCCCTCTTCCTCGCCCATCTCGATCAGTTCGACGTTGTCGTTGAGCTGCTGCTCGAGCTGCTTCACGCCGTTGATGCCGTCATCTAGCTGCTGACGCTCGCGCATCAGCTTCTGTGCTTCCGAAGCATCGTTCCAGAGGGTCGGATCCTCTGCCTTGTTGTTCAACCAGTCCAGTCGTCTTATCGCCTGGTCCCAGTCAAAGATGCCTCCTCAGCAGGGTGATAGCCTGCTTGGTTTCATCGACTACGTTCTGGATTTCCGCTCGCATTTTCCTGCTTCTTCGCGTTGCTTGAAAAGTTGCCCGTCAAATAATTGTGGCGGCTGCGGATGTAAAGGGCCGCAACCGCCACAACGGGTCAGGGAAAAGGTTAGTAGAGGCCGCCGGCGCCGGACTGGACGGCCTGGTTGGCCTGCGGCGACGTCCGCAGAATTTCTTCGGGCGCCATCGCATTGTCCATGCCGATAACAGAGAGGCTGTCGGCAGGACCGGTACCTGGCTTGAAGGCCTCGATAATCGTGTTCGGGTCGCCCTGAACCGCAGCCATGCCGGTCTTGCGGTCGATCGGAATGAGGTTCATGCCCGCCGGAATGACAAACTTAGATTCCGGCATGTCCTTCACAGCAACCTGCATAAACTCGTTAAAGATCGGCGCAGAAAGCGAGCCGCCTGTGCCGCCGCGTCCAAGCGTCGACGGCGAGTCGAAGCCGATGTAAAGGCCGGCGACAAGATCTGGCGTGAAGCCGACGAACCACGCATCTTTTTCATCGTTGGTCGTACCCGTCTTGCCAGCAACGTCACGCCCGCCGAGATCGACCTTGCCGGCGGCCGTGCCGCGCTGGATGACCCCCTGCAGCATCGAGGTGATCTGGTAGGAGGTCATCGGGTCGAGAACGGTTTCGCGATTGTCGACGACGTTGGGCTCGTCCTGGTTATGCCAGTCGCTCGCATTGCAGCCCTCGCAGACGCGCTCCTCGTGCTTGAAGATCGTACGGCCATAGCGGTCCTGGATCCGGTCAACCAGGGTCGGCTTGATCTGCTTGCCGCCATTGGCGATGACCGAATAAGCCGATACCATGCGCAAGACCGTGGTTTCGCCGGAACCGAGCGACATGGCGAGAACCGGCATCATGTGATCGTAGATCCCGAAGCGTTCTGCATATTCGGCGACGACATTCATGCCGAGATCGTTGGCAAGGCGCACCGTCATGCGGTTGCGCGAGTGCTCGATCGCGAAGCGAAGCGTGTTGGCGCCACCACCCTCGCCTTCATAGTTATCCGGTGCCCATACCTGGCCATTGCCCGTCTGGATCGACAGCGGATCGTCGCTGACAACCGACGCCGGCGTATATCCATTGTCCATGGCCGCCGCATAGACGAACGGCTTGAAGGACGAACCCGGCTGGCGCATCGCCTGGGTCGCACGGTTGAATTCCGACTGCGCGTAGGAGAAGCCGCCGACCATCGCAAGCACGCGACCGGTCTTCGGGTCCATCGCGACGAGACCGCCTTCGACCTTCGGCGGCTGGCGAAGCCGGTAGGACTTGGAACCTTCGTCCCCCAACCGCTCGACGTAGACGACATCCCCGGCTGACAGAACGCCGTCGGGCGACTTTGCTGTCTTCCGGCCGGAAGCCGAGCGATATGCCCACTGCATATTCTTGGCCTCGATGGCTCCACGCTCGCGCTCGGAAGGGATCTTGCCCGCGCCATCCTTCGGGGGCTGCAGCCCGATGTCGACGCCGTCGGCCGATACGGCCAGCACGACAGCCAGTCGCCATTCTGGCACGTCCGTCAAAGCCGGAATATCGGCCAGCGCCTTGCCCCAGTCAGCAGCCGTGTCGATCTGCTTGATCGGACCGTGGAAGCCACGACGCTCATCGTAGTTGGTCAGACCATCCTGAAGGGCCTTGCGCGCAAAGACCTGCAACGCGGGGTCAAAAGAGGTACGAACGGACAATCCGCCTTCGTACAGCATCTTCTCGCCGTACTGGTCGATCAACTGACGGCGGACCGCCTCGGCGAAATAGCCGGATGCAAAAAGCGAGGGCCCGCTGCTGCGACCGGTGACACCGAGCGGCTGTTTCTTGGCCTCGGCACCATCGGACTGACTGACATAGCCATTCTCGACCATGCGATCGATGACCCAATTGCGGCGGGTGATCGCTGCTTCGGGATGGCGGAAGGGATGATAGTTGGCGGGACCCTTCGGTAGGGAGGCAAGATAGGCAGCGTCGGCGACCGTCAGTTCGTTCACCGACTTGTTGAAATAGGTGAGCGAGGCGCTCGCGATACCGTAGGAATTCAGGCCGAAGAAGATCTCGTTCAGGTACAGCTCAAGGATCTTGTCCTTGCTGTAGGCTTGTTCGATACGGAAGGAAAGGATCGCTTCCTTCGCCTTGCGCTCCATCGTCTGTTCGCTGGAAAGCAGGAAGTTCTTGGCAACCTGCTGCGTGATCGTCGAACCGCCCTGCGTCGGACCGCCGGTCAGATAAGCAACCAGTGCGCGCGCAAAGCCGGTAACATCGATGCCGGGGTGCTGATAAAAGTTCTTGTCTTCAGCAGACAGGAAGGCCGCCTTGACGCGGTCGGGAACAGCCTGGATCGGCAGGAAAAGTCTGCGTTCCTTTGCATACTCCGCCATTAGCGCACCGTTGCCTGCATGAACGCGGGTCGTCACCGGCGGCTCGTAGCTGTTCAGCACTGCGTAGTCCGGAAGGTCCTTCGTGACGGTTGCCAAGTAAACGGCAACAACAGCCGCCACGCCCAAGAACAGGACGCAAGCCACTCCGAAGAAATATCCAAGAAGTCTAATCATATTTAAGCTACCGGTATCTCAATCATCGATCAGCGCGACATAACAATCGCAGGATCGGGGCATCTTGCATGTTGGGCGACTTACTCCATGAGCGTTTTCGCCACAAGCCGATTCCGTTTCATCTATGGAAACACAAGGCTGAGTAACGGCGTGAATGTGAGTAAAATAGGGCCTTGAAGCGCTATTCCCACATTGCGATCGTGTTACACCAGAAAGTGTCACATCTGCGCCACGGCTGCAATCAGCCCCCATTTGCAACCATCGCCGTGCGGTAGTGCTTGACGGCCTCCGTCAGCAGGTCGGCCATCCTTCCCCGCCATCCGTCATCAAGCAGGAGCTTTTCGTCGTCCTTGTTGGAAAGGAAGCCCAGTTCCAACAGGATAGACGGCACATCCGGTGCCTGCAGAACGCGGAAGCCCGCATGGCGGTGTGGATTGTTGATCGTCCCTACCTGATCCTTGAAGGATGTAAGCACGCTTTCAGCAAGCGAAATAGAAAAAGCCTGCGTTTCGCGGCGCGTCAGGTCGAGCAGAATATCGGCGACTTCGGGAGGCTCAGCCACGGTCTCCTTGCCGGCAATCTGGTCGGAGAGGTTTTCGCGGTCGGCGAGATCGGCGGCGAGCTTGTCGGAGGCCCTGTCGGAGATCGTGTAGACTGTCGCGCCGCGAATATCCTTTTGCTTCAGGGTGTCCGCATGCATCGAAATGAAGAGGCCCGCATGGTTCTGGCGGGCAATCTCCACACGCTCGGAGAGCGACAGGAACGAGTCATCCTTTCGCGTCAGGAACGCCTTGATGCCGGACTCGCGGTTGAGGCGATCGGCGAGCGCCTTGGCGAAGGCGAGCGTTACGTCCTTCTCCTGCGTCTTGGTATCGACGCCGATCGCACCCGTGTCGATCCCGCCGTGACCAGCATCGACAGCGATGATGAAATCTCCATCAGCCGGTTTCTCCGGCGCAGGAATGGCGCTCGTCGTCTGTTGGGACGAAGGATCGCTCCAGGACTGGGCCTTGACCAGTTCGGCAAACTTCTCGTTGTCCGTCATTGCCGCATCCAGGACGAGACGGTGCCCCTTGCCGTCCTCATCTTCCTGGACCTTGGCGACTTCCATCTTCACCGGCTTCTTGGCGGTCAGCACGATACGGGCGCTGTCCTCGTCCATCTTGCCGTAGCGTATGTCCTTGAAGAGACCCCTCGCCGCGAGATCCGCAGCTGGGAAGCCGAAGGCTGTCGCAGGCAGGTCGACGACGATGCGTTCGGGATTGGCGATATAGTGGACGGAAAAATCGGGAGCCCGATCGAAGTCGATGACAATGCGCGTACGTGCATCGTCGCCGATGATTCGGGCGCCATAGGCGAGCAAGGGGTCGGCCTTCGCTGCTTCGTCTGCTCGCACCTCAGGAAGAAATGCAAAAGTCGTCGCGGCCGCGGCAACGGCCACCACGCCGGTAAACCTTATTTTCCGCCATCCGGATATTACCGTCGCGGGTCGTACCCTCTTAACCAATCGACCGCCACACCTTAAATATCATTCCGATCAACTTCTCCCGGCAAACGCGAGATCGCCGGTATCAGCGACGTTCGCGGCCACGGAGCCGAATCGGCGCCCTTAATCCCCGATTTTGTATGCCTTCCAAAATCCATCAATATTATGGCACATTTGGCTTTTCCCTTGCTATTGTGACAGAGAAAACATACAAGGATTTTTAGGGTAGAAGTGCTGACGGGATAGAGTCGCCTGCACGGCAGCCAAACCGCAAGGGAACTGGCGCCACAACCGGCAATCGTCCGCCGTCTTATGTGTTTCCACTCGAAATTGGATCCTGAATTTTCCGGCGTATGCGGGAACTTCATCGGTGGATAGCCACCAACCGCTCTTTACAGAGAGAGCAAACTCATCGGACCTGAACAAGGTCTTAGTTTTGTCGATCTCGCTTGGTCTTTGATGGTGTCGCAGCAGGTTTTATCTGAAGTCTACAGGCCCCGGGAGAACATCTCCCCCGCTGCCGTCTGGCTGCTGCCTTCCACACCGCACCAATCGCGACTTTCATTATCCGGCGCTGCAACGACGAGCCGCCTCTCCTCTGTCTCTTCGACACAAGGGGATGCCGACGTTCGGCCGCGCCGAGGAGCACAGCTTACATGGCAGACAAGATGCTTATCGACGCGTCTCACGAGGAAGAGACGCGCGTTGTTGTCGTTCGCGGAAACCGCATAGAAGAATTTGACTTCGAGTCACAGCACAAGAAGCAGATCCGCGGCAACATCTACCTCGCAAAGGTAACGAGGGTTGAACCCTCGCTGCAGGCCGCGTTCGTTGATTACGGCGGCAACCGGCACGGCTTTTTGGCCTTTGCCGAAATTCACCCCGACTACTACCAGATCCCGCTTGCCGATCGTCAGGCCCTGCTTCGCGCCGAAGCTGAAGAGCATCGCCGCGACGACGACGTCGAACACGTCGAGACGGCGCCGGTCGATCTCTCCACCCAGGAACAGCCCGAGGTTGGCGTAGCCGCATCTGCCGAAGCGCCGGCAGCGGAAGCCGCTCCCGAAGAAGACGGTGCCGTAGCAACCGAAACGGTCGAGGCCGTTGCGGAAGTCGCCGAGGAAGCACCCGTCAAGAAGGCAAAGCCCCGCCGCAGCCGCAAGAAGGTGACGCCGGCTGCTGAAGCGCCTGCCAGCGACGAGGCTGCCAGCGAAGCCACCGCCGACAACGACGATGAAGGCTCGTCGGGCAACGAGATGGCCGCAATGGTCGAGACCGACTCGATCTCCGAAGAGGTCGACGCCCGCCGCCGCAGCGATGACGACGATGACGACGATCACGACCACGAAGAGGAAGTGATCGAATCCGTCGGCGCCGAAGACGCCATGGAGGAGGTTCCCGATCGCGTCCAGCGCAAGCCGCGCAAGCAATATCGTATCCAGGAAGTCATCAAGCGCCGCCAGATCCTGCTGGTGCAGGTGGCAAAGGAAGAGCGTGGCAACAAGGGCGCTGCCCTGACGACCTATCTTTCGCTGGCCGGTCGCTACTCCGTCCTCATGCCGAACACGGCGCGTGGCGGCGGCATCTCCCGCAAGATCACCAATCCGCAGGACCGCAAGCGCCTGAAGGAAATCGCGCGTATGCTCGAAGTCCCGCAGGGCATGGGCGTCATCCTGCGCACCGCCGGCGCGAATCGAACCAAGGTCGAGGTCAAGCGCGACTTCGAATATCTGATGCGCCTGTGGGAGAACGTCCGCACGCTGACGCTGCAGTCGACCGCTCCCTGCCTCGTGTATGAGGAAGGCTCGCTCATCAAGCGCTCGATCCGTGACCTCTACAACAAGGATATCGGCGAGATCATCGTTGCCGGCGAGGAAGGCTATCGTGAAGCGAAAGACTTCATGAAGATGTTGATGCCGAGCCACGCCAAGGTGGTTCAGCCCTATCGCGACATCCACCCGATCTTCTCGCGCTCCGGCATTGAGGCTCAGCTCGACCGCATGCTGCAGCCGCAGGTAACGCTGAAGTCGGGCGGCTACCTGATCATGAACCAGACCGAAGCGCTGGTTTCGATTGACGTCAACTCCGGCCGCTCGACGCGCGAGCACTCGATCGAGGACACTGCTCTGCAGACCAACCTCGAAGCGGCGGAAGAAATCGCTCGCCAGCTTCGTCTGCGCGACCTTGCCGGCCTGATCGTCATCGACTTCATCGACATGGAAGAAAAGCGCAACAACCGCGCTGTCGAGAAGAAGCTGAAGGAATGCCTGAAGAACGATCGCGCGCGCATTCAGGTCGGCCGTATCTCGCATTTCGGTCTTCTGGAAATGTCGCGCCAGCGCATCCGCGCATCCGTTCTTGAATCGACGACGCAGGTCTGCTCGCATTGCGGCGGTACCGGCCACGTCCGTTCGCAGTCCTCCGTTGCTCTGCATGTCCTGCGCGGCATCGAGGAGTACCTGCTCAAGAACACCACGCACAACATCACGGTTCGCACGACGCCTGATATTGCGCTGTACCTGCTCAACCACAAGCGGCAGACGATCGTCGACTACGAAGCCCGCTTCGGTGTGTCGATCATTATCGACGCGGATGGCTCGGTCGGCTCGCAGCACTTTGCGATCGACCGCGGCGAGCCGGTCGAGAACCCGGTCAAGATCGAGACCCTGTTCAACTTTGCTGCCATCCCCGATGACGAAGACGACGATATCGTGGTCGAAGTCGACGAGGAGGAAGAAGAGGAATTGGGGGCCAAGCCGGCCGCAGCCGAACGTCCGGCTCAGCGCGCCGAAGGCGATGGCGAGGGCCGCAAGCGCAAGCGTCGCCGTCGTCGTCGCGGCCGCAACGGCAATGGCGAGGCGGTTGCTCCCGACAGCGTTTCGGCTGATGCGGTGGAAGGCGACCAGATCGACAGCGATGACGAGGAAGAAGGTGACGAAGGCGTTGCCGCCACCTCGGAAACGCGTGACGAAAGTGATGAGAGCCAGCGCCGCAAGCGCCGCCGTCGCGGCAAGCGCGGCGGCCGCCGCAACCGCGAGGAAGGCGGCGAGCAGGAGGCTTCTGCAGCGGAAGCGGCAGATGACGATGCCGAAGATGGTGAGACGGAAGTGACCACCGTCGAGGTGATCGAAGCCGCCGCCGAGGAAGCAGTCGAAGCTCAGCCGGCGATGGCCGCTGTTGAAACGGGCGCCTCGGTTACGGAAGACGTAAAGCCGAAGCGTGCACGTCGCAGCCGCAAGGCATCGCCGGTCGAAGAGCCTGTCGTCGAAGAAGCATCGACGGAGGCAGCACCGGCCGCGGAAGCCGAAGTCGAGGCTGTATCCGCAGATCTGGCTACGCCCGCAGTCGAAGAATCGAAGCCTGTGCGCGCCAACAGGGAGTCGAACATCTCCTCGTCTGAACCAACGGTTAAATCGACGCGCAGCGATGCTGCCGAGACCGAAGGTGACGGCAAGCCGAAAAAAGCTGGCTGGTGGCAGCGCCGCGGTTTTTTCTAAGACTGATTTTCGGCGATAAGTAACAGGATCCGACTGCGGTGACGCAGCCGGATTTTTTTATACTTTTGGCGATGGCTGTTTCACCCGGATACGGAGCGGCTTGCCTTCGACAGTGTTCATGTCGAACCCGTTCGTCTTCTTGACGAGGTCGCTTAGCTTCCGGAAGCCATATGTCCGAGGATCGAAGTCCGACGCCAGATTTGCGAGCTGCGCTCCAACCGCACCGAGCGATACCCATCCATCTTCACTCTCCATCTGAGCGATGACCTTCTTGATGACGGGCGTCGCTGCGCTCGGCTGGCGTAGGGAGGGCGCTTGCGTAACCTCGCTGCCGTTTGATGTGACCGTGGGCACCAGGTTTTCGGTATAGATGAATCGACGGCATGCCTGCCGGAAACTCTCCGGTGTCTTCTGCTCGCCAAATCCGAAAACATCGATGCCCTGCTCACGGATTCGCGAGGCAAGTCGCGTAAAATCGCTGTCCGAGGATACAAGACAAAAGCCGTCGAAACGGCCACTGTGCAGCAGGTCCATGGCATCAATGACAAGAGTGATGTCGGAAGCATTCTTGCCGGTCGTGTACGCGAATTGCTGCTGAGGGACTATCGCGTGTCGCGCCAGCACGTCGTTCCATGCTTTTGAACAGGAACTGGTGAAGTCGCCATAAATGCGCCGAACGCTTGCCTCGCCGATCTTGGCTATCTCCTCGAATAAGCCAGCAGCGATTCTTGCGGAAGTGTTGTCAGCATCGATAAGTACGGCCAGTCGTGGCGAGCGGGGTTCGGGCATTCAACGGCTCCAGTCCCTCTTGATAGACCCAACGTCCACCATCAACGAACCGACCATTTCTTGCAACCAGTAGTAATAAAACCGGTAAACAACACGTCGACGGCCTCAAATGAGGCTGGCGGCATTTGCCATCTGATGCTTGACGTTCGAACGGGACTTTCGCTGATCCCAGCGACGCGCCTTAGTCCCGCTCGGCAATCATGGTCTCGCGCGGATACTCTCCATAGAACC
Organism: Rhizobium sp. 42MFCr.1; assembly: GCF_000377185.1. Classification (NCBI taxonomy): domain Bacteria; kingdom Pseudomonadati; phylum Pseudomonadota; class Alphaproteobacteria; order Hyphomicrobiales; family Rhizobiaceae; genus Rhizobium; species Rhizobium sp. 42MFCr.1. The sequence continues at coordinate 18,797 of NZ_KB897864.1, read as the reverse complement.
CCCGCCAATTGGCGATGGCGAAGCCAAAGACCACCAGCGCTCCCGCCTGATGCAGCAGCCCCCAATGAAGAGGGACCTGCAGCAGCAAGGTCGCGATACCAATCGCCGCCTGTATTGTCACCAGAACAAACAGGACGACGGCGCGCCGGGCATGCGTCGTGGAGGGCGCTGCGGTCAGAGCTATGATCATGTTGATCAGCGTCAGCGCAAAAAGGGTGTAGGCGCCCAGCCGATGAACGAACTGCACGGTCTTGGGGTTCTCGAAGAAATTGATCCAGGCCGGTTGCTGGATCAGCAGATCCGAGGGCACGACGGCGCCATCCATCAATGGCCAGGTATTATAGGTGAAGCCGGCGTCGAGGCCTGCGACGAGCGCTCCGAGGTAGATCTGGAAAAGCGCAAACGCCGCGATTGCGCCCGCCCAGACATGCGAGCCTTGTGTGGGCGCCTTGTCATCGGAGTGAGGGGAAAGCCCTCGCATGATCCACATGCAGGACGCGAAGATAAGACAGGCCAGGATCAGGTGCGTTGCCAACCTGTATTGGCTGACGTCGGTTCGGACGGAGAGTCCTGACGACACCATCCACCAGCCGATCGCACCCTGCAGTCCACCCAGCATGAGAATTCCGAAGAGCGGCCAACGCAACCGTCTCTCCACCTTTCCCGCCAACCAGAAATAGAGCAGCGGCAGCGCGAAGATGACACCAATGCCACGTGCGATCAGGCGATGGGCCCATTCCCACCAAAAGATGCCCTTGAACTCGTCGACCGTCATTCCGCTGTTCATCTGCTGATATTCGGGAATGCGCTGATAGAGCCTGAACTCCTCGTCCCACTGCGCGGCGCTGAGAGGCGGAATGACACCATGGATCGGCTTCCATTCGGTGATCGAAAGCCCCGAATTCGTGAGCCGGGTGGCTCCGCCGATGATCACAAGACAGAACAGCGCCAGGAGCACAAAGCCCAGCCAGATGCGAACGGCCCGGCGATTGCCATCCTCCCGGCGTATCTCACGCAGTATTTGCTGTTCGGTGGTCAAGTTCGCGATCGCCATGGCTGCTCCTTACGTCCGGTAGTTGATTTGCCTGAGCGGCTCATGCAAAACAAGCCCCGAACCTTTGCGGCATGCCGTCGCGGCAATTGGAACACCAGTTTGAAAGATATTTGATGCCTGTCCGCCTCCGCAAATTCATCGGTACGATCCTGATCGTCGTGCTCGTGCTCGCCTATGCGCTGCTCGCAAACACGATTGCGGTCGCCACGCTCGGTGACGCGCCATGGTGGGGCCAGCTCCTGTACTTTTTATTGACCGGCCTGCTGTGGGTGCTGCCCGCGATGGTCATCATCAAATGGATGGCCGGGCCGAAGCAGCAGTGATCCGTTAACGACGGGATAACCGTGATCGATGGAAAGCAAGGTTTAGCGCCGCTCATAAACCAAATGGACGTTCCGTTGGACTATTCTTCGCGCCTGCAAGTCAGTCCGGAGAAAATCAGTGCAGGCGCAGAAGCTTCCTGTTTCAGATAGGGCACACCATTCAACGGAACCCGACGCCGGTATTTCCGAATGGCTGGCGCCGGATGCGCAGCTTGGGGCGGCAGAACTCGACATCGCCGTCCTGGATAGCTTGGCGCCGCTGGAGACCGTTTGGCGCGCGCTCGATTGCGACAACCTGAATTCTCTTCACCAAGGCTATGACTGGTGCATGGCGTGGACCAAGGCCTTCGGACACCAACTGTCGATCGTCTGGGGCAGGATTGGCGGAGAGACTGCATTCATTCTACCGCTAGAGATAACCAGCTTTCATGGCTTCCGGACCGCCAGATTTATCGGCGCCGATCACAGCAACATCAACACCGGCCTCCTCTCAACGCGCTTCATTGAACTTGCCGACAATCTGGAGCCTCAAAAGCTTGCGATGTCTCTGCGCCGTGCTCTGGCCGGACGCGCCGATCTTCTGCTGCTGCAGAATGTTCCGTTGGAATGGCGCGGCCGACGCAATCCCCTGGCATTATTGCCGATGGTCCAGAACCAGAATCACGCCTACCAGCTTCCACTTCTCGACAAGATGGAGTCGACGCTTCAACAGGTGAATGCCAAGGGCCGACGCAAGAGGTTCCGGGCGCAGCTGCGGCGTTTTGAGGCGCTCGGTGGCTTCGACTACATCTCCAGCGGCACCCCGGATGAACAACACCAGTTGCTCGATCGCTTCTTCGAACAGAAACGTGAGCGTCTCAAGGCGCTCGGGTCGCCTGACGTATTTGCAGACCCGGAGACCAAAGCGTTCCTGCACGGCGCCATCGACATCCGCGACCGCGACCGCGGGATGGTGGGACTGGAAATGCACGCAATCCGCCTGAAGGGCGAACATGACGGCCGCATCGCCGCGCTCGCCGGTCTTTCTCGCAAAGGCGACCACATCATCTGCCAGTTCACCGCCTTCGATGAAAGCGCGGCGCCGGAGACGAGCCCTGGCGAATTTCTGTTTTGGCAGATGGTAGCCGGCCAGCACGGCAAGGGCGTAAGACTGTTCGATTTCGGCCTTGGCGACCAGCGATACAAACGCTCATGGGCGCCTGTAGAGACTGAGCATCATGACGTCGTTCTGCCGCTTTCGCTCCGCGGCACCGTGGGTGCCGCAATGCACCGGGCCATCACGCGCGGCAAAGGCTTCATCAAGTCTCAACAGAGGCTCTACGCCGTGGCCCAGCGCCTGCGCCGCGTTATCGGCGTTTGATTACGCGGCACGCCGCGAGATTGGGTTCTCGATGGACTCGTTGCTATCGGACATCAGAACGACGCGTTCATAACCGGCGGCTTCGAACTCGGTCATGACAGTCACGAACTCCTGCTCGACGATCTCAGGCATCGAGAGAATGATCTCGACATCCTTGCTTTGGGTCAGCCTGGAAACGCCGGCCACGTCGGCGGCGCCGCATTCCACCATCACCAAATCATAGGCCGAGATCAAAGCGTCCAGCAGCAGAGACAAGCGATCGGCACCGCGCATTGCCCGGCGCGGATCGCTGATGCCCTGCGGAATGAAATGCGCGTCTGAGCGGCTGTCGCCGTGGATCGTATCGCCAAAGGCTGCATCGCCGCAGAGCAGATCGGTTATGCCGAGCATCTTGCGGTCCTCAGCCATGAGGTTTGTCGGCAGACCGGAACCAGTCATGTCGACCAGAATGACCCGCGAGCCGTCCTCAGCCAACTTGCGCACAAGGGACACGGTCGCCGCCGAGCCGCCGTCGCCGGTTGGAGAAATGGCGATAGCCAGAGGCGCCCTGCTACCTCGAAGGTAGTCCGAGACGGATGCAATCGAGAATTCGTTTGTTTCAACGATTTTCTCGTCCTCAGCCTGTTCGGCCACCGGCTCGTCGTCTGCGGGCGTGGCCAACAGGCTCGGTGTGCCCACGCGATTGACGGAGCCGGTGGTCGCTGATTGAGGTTCCCCGTCCTCGCGCTCTTCCTCTTCGCTTATCCCAACCGGGCGGAGCGCCCGGCCGCTGAAGAGTTCGGCGAGCATGATCACAATGGACGTCATGATGAAAGTTGCGAAGGCCGCAACGATGACGATCGGCAGAACCTTCGGGAAATAGGGATCGACGGGCTGTATGGCCTTCGACACGATGCGGGCGTCGGCCGGGCTTGAGTTCTTGTCGGCGCGCGAGGCGGCCTCCCGGTAGCGAGAGAGATAGGTCTCCAGGAGCTGGCGCTGCGCGGTCGCTTCACGCGTCAAGGCGTTGAGGCCAACCTCGTCCTCGCCGGCTTGGGCGCTGTTCGCCTTCAGACTGTCGACCTGCTGCTCCAGTTCCTTTTGGCGAACAGCAGCGACCTTCGCTTCGTTTTCGATGCTTGCAAGGATCTTCTGCGTCTCCTGGCGAATCTGGACCTTGATATCCGAAAGCTGCGCGCGGAGGCTTTTGAGGCGGGGATGGTTGTTGAGCAACGACGTCTGCAGGTCGGATATCTGCGACTGCAGCCCCGACTCCGTGCTCTTCAGTCGCTGGATCGACTGAGACGACATGATGTCCTGCAGCGTGTCGGACGGCTCACCTGACGAGAGAGCATTGCGGACGGACTGGGCACGCGCCGCGGCGTTTGCGCGATCTCCCCGGACCCGGGTGAGCTCAGCCGAAATGTCGTTCAATTGCTGTGTCGCGAAATTCGAGCCGCCGTTGGTCGGAAGCAGTCCGTGCTCAGCACGGTATTCCGCCACCTTCTGCTCGGCGTCATTGACCTTCTGGCGGAGGTTTTCGATCTCGGGCTCCAGCCAGCGCGTTGCCTCGGAATTCGAGTCCAGCTTGGCGCCGCTCTGCGTGGCGAGATAGACCGCCGCCATCGCGTTCGGGATTGTCGCCGCGAGCTTGGGATCCTTCGATGTAAAGGTAATGCCGATCACCCGCGATCCCGGCACCTGATAGACTTGCAGCCGCTCGGTGAAAGCGTCGATCACGCGCTCTTCGGGGGGATTTTCATATGGATTCTTCTTGAGGTGAAGGGCTACCAGGATGTCGGTGAGCGCCGAGCCATTCGCGGCAGCGTCGAATTCCGGCAAATCGTAGAGCTTCTGGCCGTTGATGACCTGCTTGATGAGATCCGCGGACTGCAGCAGCTGCACCTGGCTTGCAATGTTGAGCTCGTCCAGCAACGGACCAGCATTGGTGTCGTTCACCTGCGCATTGGCGAAAGCAGGAGCACGCGGCTCGATCAGGATGCGCGTTTCGCTTCGGTATTTGGGGGAGATCATCTTGGCGCCCGTGAAGGCGACCCCTACCCCCAACGCAATAATCGCCAAAGCCTTTAGCCGGCGTGCCCAGACGGCGCGGACCAATTGTCCGAGATCGATGTCCACATCCTGATTACCCGATACGCCGGACATGCTGGTACTCCGAGAACAAACGTGGCCGCGAGGGTAAATGACTATAGTAACCCAACGGTTAATGCTTGCTCGGGCAATCCCGGCGACACGTCGACTGGCCGAAGCCAAAAAATCGGCGCTTTTTACCGACCATTAACCCTAACGGATTGATAACGGCTGAGACCTATTTCGTTTTCCGATGAGCAGACGCGATGCCTTTCGCACAGCCCAAGTTCTTGATGGCTCTGAGCCTCGCCGCCATGACTGCGGTCGTGAGCGGCTGCAATAGCTACAAGCCTGCCCCCCAGGCTTTCAATCAGGCGACGATCCAGCCCTATTCGCTTGATAGCGGCGACCGGCTGCGCATTACCGTGTTCGACCAGCCAAGCATGACCAACACTTATACGATCGACCAGGCCGGCTATATCGCCTTCCCGCTCATCGGGCAGGTGCCGGCTCGTGGACGGACGCTGCAGCAGTTGTCGGGCCAGATCGCGCAGAAGCTGAGACAGGGCTACCTGCGGGACCCTGATGTCACGATCGATGTCGACCGCTATCGCTCGATCTTCGTGATGGGCGAAGTCGGTCAATCCGGCCAATACGCCTACGTTCCGGGAATGACGGTGCAGAATGCCGTTGCCATTGCCGGCGGCTTTACGTCGCGCGCCAACCAGGGCGCTGTCGACGTAACCCGGAAGGTCAATGGGCAAGTGATCACAGGTCGCGTCAACATCTCTTCGGCGATCGTCGCCGGCGACACGGTCTACGTTCGCGAACGACTGTTCTGATCCTCGATGACCGAACAGCCCCCCCTCCGCATCCTCCATTGCTTCAGATCACCGGTCGGCGGAATTTTCCGCCATGTCCGCGATCTGGTGTTGGAGCACAGCAAGGCGGGGCACGAAGTCGGCATTCTTTGCGACAGCTCAACGGGCGGCGAGCATGAAGACCGCTTGTTCGACGAGATTCGTCCCTACCTGGCGATGGGATTGACCCGCATGCCCATGCGGCGGCACGTCAGCCTCTCCGACATCGGAGTGATCTGGGATACGTACAAGAATATTAAAAGTTTGCGGCCGGATGTGCTGCACGGTCACGGCGCCAAAGGCGGTGTGCTCGCGCGGCTTGCCGGCTCGGCCTTGCGGGTAAACAGGTATCGCGTAGCCCGCCTCTATACTGCGCATGGTGGAAGCCTGCATTATTCTCCGAGGTCGCTCGTAGGGCAATTCGTGCTCCGCATGGAGCGTCTGCAGGAGTACTTCACGGACGCCCTCGTCTTCATCTGCGAGTACGAGCGCGAAGCCTATACGAGGAAGGTCGGGCGGCCGCGAACGGAAACGCGGCTGATCTACAATGGCCTTGCGGAGCGCGATTTCGAGCTCATCCCAACGCGTTCGGATGCCGTGCATTACATCTACGTCGGCATGCTGCGGGACCTAAAGGGTCCCGATCTCTTTGTGGAGGCCTTCGCGAAGGCGGAGCGAATTCTCGGACGCCCACTTTCGGCCGTGATGGTCGGCGACGGGCCCGAGCGCGACAAATACCGAGACATGATGATCGAGCGTGGTTTGGGCAAGCGCATCAGCATGCTGCCGGCGATGCGCGTTCAGCAGGCGTTCGCGATGTCACAGAACCTGGTCGTTCCGTCGCGCGCTGAAGCCATGCCCTACATCGTGCTCGAGGGTCTCGGCGCCGGGAAGACCATCATCGCAACTCGCGTCGGCGGAATTCCAGAGGCGCTGGGCAAAGACAGCCCTGCACTCGCCAACCCCGAGGATACCGACGATCTCGCACGCGCCATGGCGGACGCGATCCGCATCCCGGGCTGGCATGATGCGGCGATGCCGTCGATGGAACAGGTGAGGTCGGTCTTCTCGGCCTCGATCATGGCCAACGATGTCCTGAAATTGTACCACGACCTCCTGGATCCCCAATCGAAGCAAGCTATTGCTCTTGCTTCGTAAAAGTTTTCTTAGGGGCTTTCTGTTATTGCCGGCGTGATAACCAGCGGCGGTAGCCTCATGAACAAGGCAGAGAAAAGCGAGCAGTTTGACCTGGAAGCGCTGCGGAAGCAGGTTTCCGACATCCATCGACGCGACGAAGGCGCGGATGGAACGGTTCAACCGGAGCCGATCAACGCCTATGCCCGTCAGATCGCCGAGCAATTCAGCACCGGAAATCGCTCGCCGGCCATCATTATCGGTCAGTTCCGACTTTTTGAATTCGCCTCACAGTTTCTCGTCGGGTTGCTTGCATTCCTCTTCTGGCCCGGGAACGGGGGCGAAACCCTTGCAGGGCGGGCGATCGCTGCCACCGTTGTTGCGGCACTCCTCGTCAGTGCGCTCCAGACGGCCGACACCTACTCCATCCCAGCGCTCCGCGCCCGCATGCGCCTGCTGCCGCGAGTCCTTGCCATGTGGGCATCCGTCTTCCTGATTGTCACGGCTGCAAGCGTACTCTCCGGCAACATCGGCCGGGCACAGCCGCAAGCACATTTTGCGTGGTTCATTGCCGGCGCAATCGTCCTCCTCGCTGCTCGCTTGTTGACGGCCTACGGTATCCGCAACTGGTCACGCAATGGCATCATGGAGCGCCGCGCGGTGATCGTCGGTGGCGGGGCACCGGCCAAGGAGTTGATCCGCATTCTCGAACAGCAACCCGACAACGACATCCGGATCTGTGGCATTTTCGACGACCGCGGCGAGAAACGGTCGCCGATCATGGTCGCCGGCTATCCGAAGCTCGGAACGGTCGCCGAACTGGTCGAGTTTGTACGCATTACCCGTATCGATATGCTGATCATTTCCCTGCCGCTTAGCGCGGAGGCCCGCATCCTGCAGCTGCTGAAGAAGCTTTGGGTGCTGCCGGTCGACATTCGCCTTGCCGCGCACGCAAATCGCCTGCGCTTTCGCCCGCGTGCCTATTCGCACATCGGGTCTGTCCCGATGCTCGATATCTTCAACAAGCCGATCAGGGACTGGGACTCGGTTGCCAAGCGCTGTTTCGACATTGTCTTTACGCTGCTCGCCCTGGCGCTCCTCTGGCCGATCATGCTTGCAACGGCAATCGCCATCAAGGTCACCTCGAAGGGGCCGGTCTTCTTCATGCAGAACCGTCATGGCTTCAACAACGAGATCATCAGGATCTTCAAGTTTCGCTCAATGTATGCCGACAAGGGTGACCCCACCGGACGTGCCGCGGTCACCAAAGGCGATCCACGCGTCACACCCGTCGGACGCTTCATCCGCAAGAGTTCGATCGATGAACTGCCGCAGCTTTTCAACGTGTTGAAGGGTGACATTTCGCTGGTTGGCCCGCGCCCACATGCCATTCTGGCCCAGGCGAAGGACCGCCTCTTCGGCGACGTCGTGGAAGGCTATTTCGCGCGTCACCGCGTGAAGCCCGGGGTGACGGGTTGGGCGCAGATCAACGGCTGGCGCGGCGAGGTCGATCACGACGACAAAATCAAGTTCCGGACCGCCTACGATCTCTACTATATCGAGAACTGGTCGCTCTGGTTCGATCTGAAAATCCTATTCCTCACGCCCTTCCGGTTGTTCAATACGGAAAACGCCTATTGAACGCGGCCTCGGCGACACATCTTCGCGTTGCTCAACCACAACGAGCAACGGTGCGGCTGATCGGTTCGGCGATGGTTGCCTTTGGTGTCTTTCTCTCCGGCTTCGTTATCGATGAGCCGGCGCCCTACGAGCTGTGGATGGCCGCCCTTCTCGGCATCTGGTTCATCCTCGGTCTCAGGATTTCACGCTTCACAGCGCCGCTGCTTGCCCTGTTGCTTGCCTTCAACATCGGCGGCATGCTCTCGCTGACCCAGATGAAGGACCTCGGGACCGGGCCAATGTATGTCGCGGTCTCGACGTTCCTCGCATTGACTGCGATCTTCTATGCCGCGATCGTCGAGGACAGCCCTCGGCGCCTGCCGCTCATCTTCAATGCCTGGGCGTTCGCCGCCGTTATCACCTCCCTGCTCGGGATACTCGGCTATTTTCACGCCTTCCCCGGCGCAGAGGTCTTCACGCTCTACGATCGTGCCAAAGGCGCCTTCCAGGACCCGAACGTATTTGGCCCATTCCTGATCCCGCCATCGCTCTACCTTGTCCACGCCATTCTTGTCGGCAATCTGAGGACGTCGCCGATCAAAGCGGTAGCGCTCTTGATCCTGGCACTGGGCGTTTTCTTGTCGTTCTCGCGTGCGGCCTGGGGCCTCTTTGCCGCCGGGATTCTCCTGCTGATCTTCTGCATGCTACTCAAGGAACGCAGCGGCGCGTTTCGACTGCGCATCCTGATTCTGTCGCTTGCGGCGATCATGTTGCTGGTTGCGTCGCTGGTCGTCGCGTTGCAGTTCCCGAAGGTCAGTGCGCTCTTTTCGACGCGCGCCCAGCTCGTGCAGCAGTATGACGGTGAGCACCTCGGTCGCTTCGAGCGCCACCGCATCGGCTTCACGATGATGATGGAACGACCGCTCGGAATCGGTCCGCTGGTCTTCGGCACGATGTTTCCGGAGGATGAGCACAATGTCTGGCTGAAGTCGCTGACGAGCTACGGCTGGCTTGGCTTTGTCAGTTACGTCACCATGCTCTGCTGGACAATCTATCTCGGGTTCAGGAACCTGCTGAAGGATCGGCCTTGGCAGCCCTATCTGATGATCGCGTGGATCGGAGTGCTAGGGCATGTGGCAATCGGAAACGTCATCGACATCGATCACTGGCGACATGTCTATCTGCTTTTCGGTGTGGTCTGGGGCTGCGCCGCGCTGGAACAGCGCCATAGACGCAATGGCGCTTCACATCGGGCTTGCGAACGAGCGCCGACGCGCTAGTCTTTGATTCATGATCACAGCGACACAAATGCGCGGCGCCCGCGCGATGACCGGAATGAGCATCGAGCAACTGGCAACCGCCTCAGGTCTGCCCGCTGCCACCATCGAAATAATGGAGCGCGATGAGCGGGAAGGCGAGCCGCATGCGCTGCTCGCGGTCAAACAAGCGCTGGAGGCGGCGGGCATCATCTTCATCGCCAGCGGCAACCATGACGAAGGCGGACCGGGCGTCAGGCTGCGAGCACGTACCGGGATCGACGAAGGGATCCGCCCGGAAAATCTCAACGCGGCAAACGACGACTAGTCGGGCGCTCTTCAGGTTCCGAAATTACAAATAAGCCCTTGCGAGGGCGGCAAGCTTGCCCTTGTCCCTAACGCCCTGTCGGTAGAGCTGGATCAGGAGCGCGCCGATGACTTCGGCAGCCGGTGTATCGCGCGCAAGTCCCCTGTCCCGGCAGACATCGTCAAGTACTCCGGACAGGAGGTCTAGATCATCCGAGAAAAGTGGCAGGTCACGTGGAAGAACTGGGGATTTAAGCATCACGCCACAGGTTCCATGAGGGCTAATGACACCACTAGCATTGACGTCGACCGCCCATCCATAGCCGACGATGCGGGCACTATGCGCCCGAGCCGGTGATTTATCAACCGAACATTTCCAACGGAAACATATATGTGAACGGCGTGTTTCAGGCCGGTCTGATGGGCGACTTCCGCCTCAATTTTTCAGCCGCTCAAAGGCAAGCTGCGAATAGATTGAGTCCTCGATGATGACCGTTGCGCCGACCTTGACCAGATAGGTCTCGGCGAGGTCCGTCAGTGCCAGTGCGACTTCCTGTTCCGACCAGCCCGTCGATATGGCCTTCTCGACCAGAGCCTCGAAGGACTCCGCCAGAGCTTCCCGGCATGTTTCGCTTGCCTCGCGGTTGGCCATAGGTCGTCCACCAACAGTTGTCGAACATATATTACATGAAACTAATAATTATTCGAGTGATTAAGAAATTTTTCTATCAGCGATATGTGCTGCCCCGACATCAGAAACACTGACAGGAAAAGGGCAACTGCGTCGCAGTTGATTTTCGGCAAGGCTAGCCATGAGAGAGAGATCACCATCGGCTGCTGGGGGTGCCGAAGGTTACTATGTAAATGGTCGGGGCGACTGGACTCGAACCAGCGACCCCTTGACCCCCAGTCAAGTGCGCTACCGGGCTGCGCTACGCCCCGACCTGCCGAAACGGCCTGATCCTGTTAGTATTTTGGAATTTCCGGCGCAAGGGAAAAATCATGCAGGAGGAATAAAAAGGAACGAAAGCCGGGGATAGGTGGGCTTGCAACAGAAGTTCCACGGCAGTTCCGCTGCCGTCCGTGAGACCTGCGTCTCACAGCAAATCAGGCCAGCGAGCGTCTTTTGCATGTCGGCAATCAAATATGTGCGGTCCCTCCGATAAAAAATGCGCGCACCCAGAGTGGCGATCGCAATCGAAACGCTTGCCGGCAGTGACGAAAGGCTTTGAACGCGAGGCTTGACTAGAGGCAAAGAGAGTCACAAACTTCTGAATTGTAAGTAGCCTGTTTCGGACCCCGGCTCATAGTTCCCATCGAGATACGTCGAAATACTGGCTTGATTTAGCAACTGCTAGAAGAGATTTTCTTGGCGGGGAGCCTGTCGTTTGACGCCCTCATGGGGGAGCACATGAAGAGAATCATGATCGCCGGCCTTTTGTTGCTTAGTTCCTGCGGAAGCGTCACTCAGCAGACAATCCCGTATACCCTCTCGGAGGGCGAGGTTTCTGCCATTCAGAACACAGTTCGAAGCTACCTCAAAGACCCCTCCAGTGCGACGTTCAAGAGCATGATGGCGGCACAGAGACAGCCCGGGATCGTCTATGTTTGCGGCATAGTGGACTCCAAGAACAAGGGCGGTGCCTTTACTGGCGGAGAGCCCTTCGCCGGTGTTTTGAGAAACACAAGTGCGACGGGAAGAGCGGCCTTTTCGTTTACCCTGACGGCCCAAGGCAGCGCACAAACAAACTTCAACAATATGTGCCGGCAGAATGGGGTCGTCAGCTGACGCTTGTCCTCTGAGCGTCTCCTGACATCACCCAGCTGGCCAGCTCGTTGGAATCTACATTTCGGCTCGACATCGAAAATCGAGGCGTCATGCCCGTTTATGGTTGCCTGGATCGTTTGCTTTGTGTCTGCTCAGGCCCGCCAAAGGCGAATTCTTGCCAAGATGGAAAATCCGACAATGAAGACGCTACAGACAATAGCAATTGTGGTTCTGAGTTCGGCATGCATTAGCGCAGCGCAACCACCAACGATGACAGGCGATTTTGGCTCCCAGACGCTCGCTCTCATCAATTCGTATAGGGCGAGCCGTGGCCTGTCTCCCCTCGCCGCAAATGGCACTTTGAAAGCCCTGGCGCAGCAGCATAGCCGCTACCAGGCAGCTCGGCGAAGCATGAGCCACTATGGTTTCCGCCAGAGATCGGCTCAAGCCAGAGCCGCTGGGCTCAGTGTGGTATGTTCAGAGAATGTCGCGATGGGGTATACGACACCGCAGCAGCTTTTTGCTGGCTGGAGGCGCTCCTGGGGCCATAACACGAATCTGCTTCGGCCTAATCTGCGATACGCGGGAGTGCCACTGTCGGAGGCTACTCGACTTTCTTCGCTTGCCAGTAGCATCATCTCGATTTTGATTTTTGCCAACGCCGGGAAGTGTCAGTGCTCGGTCGTGGTCGAAAACGCTTGCTCGATCGGCCCTCCGCGAATAAGAAACCTCGGAAACGCGAGACTTTGGATAAGACCATGCAGATTGAGATCCCCTGCCCCAAATGCAGGAACACCCGAATGAAATTCGAGCGGCCCGAACCGCTCGACACCGATATCCTTACCTGCTTCACCTGCGGACATGAATTGGGAACGCTGGGTTCGGTAAAGGCAAAAATGATTGCTGCTTTCGAGCGCATGAAGAAGCAGGCGCAGCAACAGCGCAAGCACTAGCGCGCTATCTGACCAGCGCAACGCGCCCGTCTGGGCCGGTGTCGACACGCCACTCCCGATAGTCGGAGATCGAAAAGTGCGGCGTTGCGAACGGCGTCGTATGCGTCTCTGTGATGACTGTCACATCCGCGCCCGCCGCTTCGCCTGCGAGAATTCCGGCAACGGCATCTTCGAACACCAGGCATTTCGTCGGATCGACTCCGAGGCGCTTGGCCCCCAGCAGGTAGCACTCCGGGCTCGGTTTCCCGGCTACCACTTCTTCACCGCTCACCATCGCCACGGGCGTCGGAATGCCTGCGGCGGCCATGCGCCGCCGGGCGAGTTCGATCGGTGCCGAGGTTACGATCGCCCACTTTGCCGGTGGAATGCTGTTCAGGAAATCGATCGCGCCGGGGATCGAGACGATACCTCCAACGTCCTCCATCTCCTCCTTCAGTAGCTGCTTTGCCTCATACTCCGGATCGACGCCTGGCAACGCCAGCTGGCGAATGACGTCGGAGGCGCGAATGCCATGGATCGTCTTGAGGAAAACCTCTGGCTCGAGGCCATGCCGCATAGCCCATTCCGTCCAGACGCGTTCGACCACCGCGATCGAGTTCAAGAGCGTGCCATCCATATCGAACAGGAAGGCGTCATAGAATTTGCCGGGAACGGAATGAGACGCGGTCACGAAGGTTTCCTTGGTACTGACTGGAATTACGCTCGCCGCCGACTACGATGCGTTTGGCAGAGGCCGTCCGAACGCGCGGGCGATGCTTCACTAACTAAGCCATCGAGGCGCTCCGGTAAATTGGATCAGCGAACTTGATCCAACAGGCGCTTGCATTCGAGGAGATCGTAGAGTGCTTCCTGAAGCAGCGCTCGATCCTCCTTGCCGACGCTCGACTTGCCGATCGAGATTTCCGGGGATTCTTCATCGCCACCGCCGAAATTGAAGAAGCGGCGTGTGATCGGCGGCTTCGCGCGGCCAACCACCTGATCCTCCTCAGACATTCCGACCCGTGGCTCGGCCGCATCACCGCCCTCCGGCGGGCCGCCCGTCAGCGCCTGGACGCTGGCGAGATCGCCATGCCCGATGGAGATGACAAACTTGTTGCCGTTGGTCTTCAGAAGTTTCTGCACGCCCTTGATGGTGTAGCCGTGATCATAGAGCAGGTGGCGAATGCCCTTCAGAAGATCAATATCCTCGGGCCTGTAGTAGCGGCGGCCGCCGCCGCGTTTCATCGGTTTGATCTGAGGAAACCGAGTCTCCCAGAAGCGCAGGACATGCTGTGGAAGGTCTAGGTCGTCCGCCACCTCGCTGATGGTGCGGAACGCATCGGGGCTCTTATCCAACATCCTTACTCCCTACGCGGTCTCGGGGTGCGCCGCGCGTCTGTTCGGCTGACAAGGCGCAGCTGTGTCTCACGAACGTCAGAACCGAGCCGCGACTCATCATATTTCAACGGTTTGACGCCGCGAATTCAAGTCACCTCTTGAATACCGCACAGATCGTTCAGGGAAGATTGCAGGTTGTTGTCGTCGAGCGAGAGGGACCTCCCTCTCCTCAGCCCAATCAGGAAGCCGGATTTGCGGCCTTCTGCTTGGTCTTGCGCAGAGTATGCGCCTTGAGGATCCGCGTCTTCAAGACATTGGAGGCCTTGAAGGTCATGACGCGTCGGGGAGAAATCGGTACTTCCTCGCCAGTCTTCGGATTGCGGCCGATGCGCTCATTCTTGTCGCGCACCTGGAACGTCGCAAAAGACGAGAGCTTGACGGTTTCGCCGCGAACAATCGCGTTACAAATCTCGTCAATGACAGTTTCCACGAGCTCAGCAGATTCGGTTCTTGAAAGACCGACCTTACGAAAAACTGATTCCGCCAGGTCTGCTCGCGTCACTGTCTTTCCGGTCATGGTTTCCCCGCCCATTTGCCAATTATATTATGAAAGCGGACAAAGAGTATTTGTCTTGCGCCTCACGGTCAAGCTCTTGTTCGTCGGTAGTTTTTTGGATTTTCGGGTTACCAGCGCAGGAGTGCTGCGCCCCAGGTGAAGCCGCCGCCCATCGCTTCCAACATCACCAGATCGCCTTCCTTGATCCGGCCGTCGCCAGCGGCCGTGGCCAGCGCGAGCGGAATCGACGCGGCAGACGTGTTGCCGTGGAGATCAACCGTAATGACTACTTTCTCAGGTGCAATATGCAACTTCTTGGCGGAACCGTCGATGATACGGCGATTGGCCTGGTGTGGCACGAGCCAGTCGAGATCGTCGGCGGTCGTTCCCGTGGCGTCGAAGGCGGCCTGAATGACGTCAGTGATCATGCCGACTGCATATTTGAAGACTTCGCGGCCCTCCATGCGCAGCTTCCCAACCGTGCCAGTCGTCGAGGGACCGCCATCCACATAGAGCTTCTCCTTGTGGGAGCCATCGGAACGCAGGTGCGCCGTCAGCACGCCACGATCAGCGGTCGTGCCCTTGCCCTCGGCAGCCTCCAGCACGATCGCCCCGGCGCCATCGCCAAAGAGGACACAGGTCGTGCGATCGTTCCAGTCGAGAATGCGCGAGAAGGTCTCGGCGCCGATTACCAGCACGCGCCTGGCGAGACCGCCCCTGATAAAGGCGTCGGCCGTTGTCACAGCATAGACGAAGCCTGTGCAGACGGCCTGTACGTCGAACGCAAAGCCATGATGCATGCCCAGGCGGTTCTGGATATTGACGGCAGTCGCCGGGAATGTGTTGTCGGGCGTCGAGGTGGCACAGATGATAAGATCGATATCAGCTGGCGTCAGGCTTGCCTTGTCGAGCGCAGCACGCGCCGCAGCTTCGCCGAGCGACGATGTCGTCTCGCCCTCGCCCGCGATGTAGCGTTGGCGAATGCCCGTACGCTGGACAATCCATTCGTCCGATGTGTCCACGACATCTTCCATGTCGCGATTGGTCATAACGCGTTTCGGAAGTGCGGCTCCGAACCCGCGAACAACTGAACGGATCATATTGCTTAAACCCCGTCGCTCATGCGGCTTCCGGCCCGATCGGGGGCAGCCGCTTGGCATGATACTTTTGAAGATCGTTTTCTATTTTCTGATTGAGGCCATTCTTGGCCATGTCGTAGCCGACCTCGATGGCGGCAGAGATGCCTTCGGCATTGGCGCCGCCATGGCTCTTGATGACGACGCCGTTGAGGCCGAGGAAGACGCCGCCGTTCACACGGCTCGGATCCATCTTTTCGCGCAGCATGTCGAAGGCGCCCTTGGCGAAGAAGTAGCCGATCTTGGCAAGCAGCGTGCGCGACATTGCAGCGCGCAGATACTCACCGATCTGCCGCGCTGTACCTTCGGCCGCCTTCAAAGCAATATTGCCAGAGAAGCCTTCGGTCACGACGACGTCGACGGTACCCTTCCCCAGGTCGTTGCCTTCGACGAAGCCATAGTACTCGAGCGAGTCGATGTTGGCCTCACGGAGCAGGCGCCCCGCTTCCTTCACCTCTTCCTGGCCCTTGATCTCTTCGACCCCGACATTCAGCAGGCCAATCGACGGACGCTCGATCTCGAACAGCGCACGGGCCATTGCCCCGCCCATGAGCGCGAAATCCATCAACTGCTGCGAATCCGCGCCGATCGTCGCGCCCACGTCGAGAACGATGCTCTCGCCCTTCAAGGTGGGCCAGATGGCAGCGATCGCCGGCCGCTCGATATTGGCCATCGTACGCAGACAGAACTTGGCCATCGCCATGAGCGCGCCGGTATTGCCGGCCGACACCGCGACGTCGGCTTCCTTCGTCTTCACCGCTTCGATCGTCCGCCACATGGTGGAGATATAGCGACCGCGACGGAGCGCCTGGCTCGGCTTCTCGTCCATGCGGACGGCCAGCTCGCAGTCGTGGAAAACGGTCTTTTCCTTGAGCTTCGGAAACCTGTCGAGAACCGGCTCGCACTGTTCCTTCAATCCATACATCACGAAGAAAATATCGGGATGTCTTTCCAGTGCCTTGGCGGCGCCGGGGATGACAACCTGGGGACCAAAGTCGCCACCCATGAGGTCGATAGAAATTCTGATCACGCGTCCCTGATCCTTGTTTTTCGCCTCCGGCGGGCGAAATTTCGGCCAAAATACCGGTTTTCCCGTCGCTTACAACTGAATTGTGTCAAATCCCCAACGGGGTTCAGTCCTTTTTCCAATCCTTCAGCACGGCGAAGGCAGACGGCTTTTTATCGTTCTCTCCAGTGTCTTCTATGTGACCGGAGAACTCCACACCGGGCTTGCGCGGATAGGGATCGATCGCAAGAGCTGCGAATTCCGTAACCACCTCACCTGCGTCAATCGTATCGCCGGTGAAGCTTTCGGGAAGGTCCGGGCCATCGGGGTCCAGCACCATTTCGCCGGCATCATTGGCGGGCCGGCGCGCAAGCTTGGAATTCTCCGGCACGAAGATCTGCTCGAAGCTCTCGTCGATCTCCGATGGGACCGGATCGAGGGTCACGACGCAGGACTGGACGATGTTGGCACGCACCCTGCCCTTGATGCGCACACCATCCCGCTTCCACCGACCGATCTGGAGGTCAGCACCAAAGCTGTCCACCGATAGGACACTCCAACTGTCCGCAAGGGCTGCCAATTCGCGCTTGTCGGCCTCCAGATGCACCTCGACAGGATTGGCCGATATATGACCTACATTTACGAGGTAGGAGAACGGAACGTCGTCTCTTTTGTTTTTCATCGTCTCTTCCTCATGCTACCTTCGGAAGTGTCGCCGAGCCTGTCGCTATGACGTCCTCCGACTGAGACAAAAGATGGTCTTCGGCAACAAACATCCAGTCCGCGAGACCGCGCATATCCACCGGCTCATTCGCCTTCGGATGAATGTTTCGCACGAGCGCCGCAGCGAGTCCTTCGGCATCCCTGGTGTCCATCGCCTTGGCGTAGGCCTCCAGGCGGCCATAGAACATGCCGGCCAGCTTCTTCATGCGTTTGGGAACCGTGTTGTCACCGATCCCCAATTCACGGATGGAGTAGTCGATGTCCTGGAAGAAGGCGTCGACGATTTCCTGCGCGATCTCCTGGCCGCTCGTCCCGGAGGTTCGTGTGCGCCGGAAGAAGAGGATCATCACCGCCGAAAGCATCTCGAAACGCCCCATCACCGTATCCGGGACATTCAAGCGCTCATAGAATTCCGGCATCCGTGCGGCCGACGTCAGTGCCTGATATTGCCGATCTACGATTACCTGGTTGTTGTTTTTCTTGCCAAAGAGCCCGAAGATCATCGTTTTTTCCGGAAAGGCCTCATTCTGGGCGCCAAGCGGCGTCCGGCCTTGTTGCATGATTTCGAAAGCTGGTTTACCGAAGCAGGCGCGAATTGCAATGCCGAAGGTGGCCACTTTCGGGACAGCACCCCTTCTGTCCGCATGAGCCAACGGGATGTCTCTCCCCGGAATGGCCACAATGGTTTTGCATCAGCGATCTGAGGCCGGTGGCTGCCATTCATAATTTTAGGGAGTAGATGTCGTTGACGAAACGGTATTTCAAGTCTGACAAAAAATTCCTCAGCAATGCCGCTATTGCCATCATGATCGCCTCCGCCGGACTTTCAGGCTGCCAGACACAAACCGTCCTCAACGGTGGATATGTCGCCGACGAGCAGTCGCTGAATCTCGTCCCAGTAGGATCGAGCCGCGAGCAGGTTCTCCTATCCCTCGGCACCCCGTCCACGACGGCGACGTTCGATGGCGAAGTCTTCTACTACATCTCGCAGCGCCGCGAGCGCTCCATGGCCTTCCAGAAGCTGAAGGTGGTCGATCAGAGCGTGCTGGCGATCTATTTCGACAAGGACGGCATCGTTACGCGCCGTGCGAACTACACCCTCAAGGACGGCAAGATTTTCGATACGATTACCCGCGTCACCCCGACGGGCGGCAAGGACTTCACCTTCCTACAACAGCTGCTATCGGGCGGCAGCGCGGCGAACGCTGCGAAGGGCCTCTTCGGTGGCGGCACCTCGCAGCCGGCCTCGCCGCAGAACCCGGCCAGCCTCCGCTAAAGCGGGAGCGAACTCTCAAAGAAAAACCCGCCGGATCGCTCCGGCGGGTCAGATTGCTGACAAACCCCTGGCACCGTCT
>NZ_KB897863.1:0-42422 GCF_000377185.1 Rhizobium sp. 42MFCr.1 | reverse complement strand
CGTCATGTGTAGTCCTCTCCGCTACTGGTCCAAACACGCTCTAAAATGATAGCGTCTAACGATGCCACTTGGAGAGGGCGGCAACCACCCCATCTACTTTGCAAACCGGCGGACATTTCAACCCTGCCGCCACAGATTGATAGCCTGGGGATTCTCCTGCAGGGGCAAGTCATGATTCGATTCTGCAATGACGAAGCGGCTCCCCCCCGAGCATGCCGACACGCTGTCGCTGAATGCGTTGCGCAGTCTTGTGTCCGGTCTGTTGGAGCGGTCGCAGCAAGCGGAAGCCCGGTTCGCGAAGCTTGAGGCCGGCAACATCCAGCTGCGCGAGGAAAACGCCACCTTTCGGCTCGAAAACACCCGCTTGAAACTCGACAATCAGCAGCTGAGCGACGAGATCGCCCGGTTGAAGAACCTGCCGCCGCGCCCACCGTTTCGCTCTTCCGGCACGGACAAGGCGACGGATGCCAAATCCGATGACAAAGCCCAGGCAAAGAAGAAGCCGCGCGGTGCGAAGTTGGATGTGAAACGGGTGAGCCGGGAGGAGGTCCTGCTCATCAATGCGCCGGCCGGCTCACGCTTCAAGGGGTACAAAAGCGCCTATGTTCGCGACTTGGTGCTCGCCTCGAGATGCACAATTTCAAACGATCTTAACGCATTGACATCATGGCAAACGCGCCATTCACCGGAAGCGATATGAACGAATGCTTCCGCTGCAGCTGACGGGACTGGGTTAGCCTTCTAATCATCGATAATGATCGGTTATCGGAAGTGAGCGCTTCTTGGTCGAAATAGTTGCTTCTCGACCAGACGTAAGCTTGCTCGTTGGACCATTGGCTGCAGCCCTTGTCTCGTCGCAAACAGCGGATGCCCGGATAAATATCGGGTCGCAATGTTCCGATCTCGGCGATCCGTTGATCAACATGCGAAGGCCATGAACTCGGCCGGCAGCACACTCCAACGCCTCGTCGGGATGGTCACCGAGATCGCAGTAAGCGGCGAAGAGATGATCGAAGATCAGTTCAAAATCGCGCTCCGCTTCGACGGAATATTCAAGACTCCACACGAAGAGCTCTCTGCTTACGCGCGATCATATCGTCGACCGCGCCTGCCATTGCCTCTTCAGACATAGACGCTCCGCTTAGCCGCCGGTGAATCAGCTCCTTCATGGCTTCCGTCTCAGCGGACTCAGTCTCCGTCTTCTGTCGAAGAAGCTCTAACCCTTGCTGAATAACCGAACTCAAGCTCGAATACCGTCCTGTGTCGACGAGCGATCGCGCAAAGGAATCCTGGTGCTCGGTTAGCGAAATCGATGATTTTACGCTCATGACGTCAGCTCCTTTGCTTCCAGCATTGCCACCCAGTCGCATATATCAAGCGATTTCTCGATGGCGCTATTACCAGCTGAGACGCATTTCCGATCACCACGCGTATATGGCGATTGTACGCGCGGTAGGGCATGCTATGGTAGCGAACCAGACATACTGGAAGCCAGCAAGGGCGCAGGCCACGTACAAGCGAAGCACGCAAGAAATTTGCCGAAGTCCCTGAGCGCGCCAACCAGGTGAGGAAATTGTCATCATGCGCGACAATGAGGTCTGCGCGCGGATCGGCCCGGCCGACGGCGGCAAGCGCTCGTCCGGACTGTTGCGCCAGCGGCGCCTGCCGGATGACCTGTTCGACGAAAGCGATGCCGAACAGGACGCCATCGACGGCGGCGACTGGAATGACGACCTCGGCGTGTGGCAGGGCGACTCCGCCGGTTCCAAGGCCACGGCATGAAGGATCTTCTCGATAGTCACGCGGTCTACTGGTGGACGATCGGCAGCGATCGGCTTTCACTGAAGGCGCGCGTTCGACCCGATTTTGCATGAACGTGTCTGGTAAAGGTAATAACGATGAAGATCTGCGTTGAAGTTGCCGAGGCAGCGGAACGGCTTGAAGAATTGATAGACCCTGCCTTGCGCGGCGACGAGGTTGTCGTCTGTCGTGTGGGGAATCCCGTTGCGGTCATCATGGCTGTGCGGAAGGCGGACCATGGCACGATCGATGACTTTCTGGCACTGGCAGCAGAGGGTCGCCCGACGAGCAATGACCTGACCTCAAACCACGACGACCTCTATGACGAGAACGGACTGCCGGCATGAGCAGCGAGTCGCCAAGCTTGATCGAAAAACGCGCAAGAGAACTCGATACCATCGCTGCGGCGTTGCCGATCGGGCGCCGCGATGAACTGGCCGAGCTGCTCACCGATCAGGATGTCGAAACCCTCCGCCATCTTGTCAATGCGGGCATGGGCGAGAATACGCTGCGGGCGCTGACGTCCGACCTCGCCTAGCTGCAGGCCTGGTCGCTGGCGGCCACAGGCAGCCCTTTGCCCTGGCCGGCGCCGGAAGCCTTGCTGCTGAAATTCGTCGCCCACCATCTGTGGGATCCGCAGAAGCGCGAAACTGAACCGGGCCATGGTATGCCGCCGGCCACCGAGCAGAGGCTGCGCGATCAGGGCTTTTTGAGATCAGGCGGGCCACATGCCCCCGACACGGTGCGCCGCCGGTTGGCACCTGGTCGACGCTGACCAAATGGCGGGGATTGACGGGGGTCTTCGCCTCCCCTGCCCTCAAATCGGCAATCCGGCTGGCGGTGCGCGCCGCACCGCGCCCGAGAATGCGCAAGAGCGCGAAAGCGGTGACAGCCGACGTGCTGGCCAGACTGTTGGCGACCTGCAGCGGCGGCAGCCTGCGCGATATCAGGGATCGGGCCATCCTGATGGTGGCCTTCGCCTCAGGCGGCCGCCGGCGCAGCGAAATTGCCGGGCTGCGCAAGGAGCAGCTCACGGTCGAGCCCGCAATCGAGGTCAACGACGGCCCTCCCCTGCCCTCGCTCGCCATCCATCTCGGCCGCACGAAAACATCAGGTGCCGATCAGGATGAGGTCGTCTATCTCACTGGCCGGCCGGTTGAGGCATTGAACGTCTGGCTCGACGCCGCCAGCATCAACAAGGGATCGATTTTCCGGGCTATCGATCGCTGGGGTAATGTTTCGCGCCGTCCGCTCGATCCGAAGGCAGTCAACGATATTGTCAAGCAAAGGGCGGCGATGGCTGGGTTGGAGCCTCGGGATTTCTCCGCGCATGGGCTGCGGTCGGGATATCTGACCGAAGCCGCCAATCGCGGCGTTCCGCTCCCTGAGGCGATGGAGCAATCGCGGCATCGATCCGTCCAACAGGCGTCGAGCTACTACAACAACGCGTCGCGGCGCAACGGGCGCGCCGCCCGCCTGCTTTAGGACCACAACCAACACCAAGATGACGTTCGATTAAGCCGGAAGAACGCTTCTCCCCCAGTCCGACGCATGGACCCCTTGAACCAGCCGATTAGCCATCTGCCAGCCTGCCTGTCGCTCGACGTGAAGGCAGGATCGTCCGGAGATGGCTCCGAAGTCTTGGCCGCCTTCCTTGCTTCCCCAATCGGCCCCGGCTGCTTTCGTCCTTCACCCATCAATATATGGTGCGGTTCAAGGTGCACCACGATCCTGTGGGTTGCCTGCCGCGACCCGTTGTAGCCTCCAGCGAAGTCGACGATGCTGGCCCCGGAATCAGAGGGGAACTCACAATGCAATCCGGCCTGGCGACGATTACAATTGCTGACGATGGCCACAGCGAACACGTCGCATTCGAGCTTTCAGGCCGCTCGGGACTTCTCTTTGCACACCAAGAACTCTTGATGCGTGCCAAGAATGCAAAGGCCGTGCGACTGGCATTTCTGACGGCAAGGTCCGAGCATCTGATCCGGATCGGAAATGTAGACGCGAGCTGCGCAAATTTCTCCATCCTCCAGGACCTCAACCCGTCCTGACAGCAATTGCGACGGGCAATTACTGCGAAGGTCGTCTTGAATCAAAGGCGCTGACGGTTCGCGCCGCGGGGCGCAAAATAGCTATGATCAAGACAGTGCCGCACCGGTTTGCCGATCGGATCTCGGAACAACGGCTTTTCACCTCCGTTTCAAACTTAGTTGCAATCACGCAGCGGTTTTATGGAGGCAGTCATGCATCTGAAATTAGTCGCCACGTCGCTCCTGGCCATCGGACTTGCCAGTTCGGCCTTTGCACAATCAAACCCGGCTCCGGCGGGCTCCACCATGGACAAGAACCATGGCGCCGCCACAAGCACGACCAAACCCATGAAGATGAAGAAGGTTGATAGGTCGACCACCGGCAGCACGACCCAGAACGTCAACAAGGAAAACTGCAAGTCGATCAAAGGAAAGAATTCGTTGCAGACCCAGGGCGGTAACAGCAACACAGAAAATGCCGAAGACACTTGCGCGGACAATAACAACTGATCTGCCGGCCCGGCTTTTGGAAGGATGGCGTAGTTTGAGACTTCGCCATCCTGTGTCCTTCAATGCCCTCTTGTTGATCCGAGGCAATGACGGGCGATAGGGCTGGGGTTAGCAGCGGAGGTCCCTTGGCAGGCATTGTCGATTGCATGGGCGCCACACCGGTCGCTGCCGAATTGCTCTCTAAACAATTTTCGGTGGACAACACCGATTTCTTGAACTGTGCGGCCGCGAATCTTTTGACAGCCGTGCAAACAGCAAAAATATCTCGCAAAATCAGCAGGTTGATTCGCTTTTAGCGGCTCTGCCGTGCGCACTTCGCCATTGGAAGGCGTTTCTGCCGGAGAACCGGGCATATTAAGCCTTTGTTAACTAAAAACTTCTTGCGCCATTCAGAGAATCGCATCTAAATCACGCTTAAGATGCAAATCGCTTGAGAAAAGCGTTATTCCGGAAAATGGCAAGATATGAACATGGCACCAGTCTTCATCGAAGACCTTGAGTTTGACAAGGAAATCCTTGAACAAGGCGAACTCATCTCCGACAAGCTGAACATGCTTCGGCTGGAACAGTACCCACCGAACGCTATGAAGGGCCTCAGGCACTTCTCGTTGGCCGAGGTTGCCGAGTACCTCGGCGTCACCCAGAACCATATCAAGAAGCTCCATCTCGAAGGCAAGGGCCCTGCGCCTCAGCTGTCGGGCTCTGGCCGTCGCTCGTACACCGCCGAGCAGATGATGGAGCTGCGCCGCTATCTCGACAAGCATGGCCGATCGGATTTCAAGAAGTATGTGCCGCATCGCCGCAATGGCGAAGAGCTGCAGGTCATCTCCGTCGTCAACTTCAAGGGCGGTTCGGGCAAGACGACGTCCGCAGCCCATCTCGCGCAATATCTCGCGCTAACCGGCCACCGCGTGCTTGCCGTCGATCTCGATCCGCAGGCATCATTCACGTCGCTCCATGGCATCCAGCCCGAGCTCGACCGCAATCCATCCTTCTACGAGGCTCTCCGCTACGACAGTGAGCGCAAGTCGATCAAGGAGCTGATCCGGCCCACGAACTTCCCAGGCCTCGACATCGTTCCTGCAAATCTCGAACTGCAGGAATACGAGTATGAGACCCCTCTTGCCGCCTCATCCAAGAGCCAGCAGGAAGGCAAGCTATTCTTCACCCGCATTTCGCAGGCCCTTAAGGAAGTCGACGCTGACTACGATGTCGTCGTCATCGACTGCCCGCCGCAGCTTGGCTACCTCACGTTGACGGCACTCAGCGCTTCCACGGCGGTTCTTATCACCGTCCATCCGCAGATGCTCGACGTCATGTCAATGAGCCAGTTCCTGTTGATGCTTGGCGGCATCCTTGAATCGATCAAGGGGGCAGGGGCCTCGGTCAAGCTGAAATGGTTCCGTTACCTGGTAACGCGTTATGAGCCGATGGACCAGCCGCAGGCGCAGATGGTCGGTTTTCTCCAGGCGCTGTTTAACAAACGCATGTTGAAGAACCAGATGCTGAAGTCCACGGCAATCTCGGATGCCGGCATTACCAAGCAAACCTTGTACGAAATTGAGAAGTCGCAGTTTACCCGCTCCACCTATGAACGAGCGGTAGAGAGCCTGAATGCGGTCAATGGAGAGATTGTTTCCTTGATCCACGGCGCGTGGGGACGGAAGTGACGTTTTTGACAGCCGTGCAAACGATCAGAAAGTCGATTGCTTTCAGGGAGATGAATACCAAAAGCGGAGATGGAAATGGCTAGAAAGAACCTCTTTGCGAGCGTAACGGCGACGCTGGGCGACGATGTCGACCGCGCCGCCGTCACTGCGTCTGAAGCACGCGCCTCCTATACGCGACGAGGGGCGTCACGCTCGATGATCCAGTCCCTTGACGAGCTTGCCGAGACCTCCATGCGGGTGCTTGACGGCGAGACCGTCATATCGCTCGATCCAGGCGATCTCGATGGTTCTTTCGTTGCCGATCGGATTGGCGACGACGACGAGGCATATACCAGTCTTCGGGAGGCCATTCGGCTCTCAGGCCAATCCACCCCAATCCTCGTGCGGCCGCATCCAACCGATGACGGCCGATACATGATTGTGTTCGGCCATCGTCGTGCGCGTGCTGCACGCGAGCTTGGTTTGAAGGTACGTGCCGTCGTCAAACCGCTTGCCGATATCGAGCACGTTATCGCCCAAGGCCAGGAAAATACGGCCCGCGCCGATCTGACCTTTATCGAAAAGGCGATCTTTGCCAGCAAGCTGCAGCGAAGCGGAATGTCCCGCGACGTCCTTAAGTCAGCACTTACCGTCGATGACAGCCTTTTGTCGCGCATGCTTTCCGTTGCAGAAGTCGTTCCTGACAGCGTGCTGGACGCTCTGGGGGCTGCCAAGGGCGTCGGCCGAGATCGGTGGGAGGAATTGAAGAAACTCGTTCTCAATCCGTCTGTGGCCCAGCGAGCGTGCCAGACGGTGAAGGAGGACGGCTTTGCCGCCCTCACGAGCGACGACGCGAGATTTCTTTATCTTCTCACGGCTCTGAAGAGCTCAAGCAAGTCAGGTCGTCCGTCCAAGCAGAAGCCCACCGTTTCCGCCTGGGCTCCGGCAGATCAGTCGGTCAGCGTGACGGCAAAGCCCAAGGCCAACGGCCTTGTGATGGAGTTTGGAAATCCGAAGGGCAAATCCTTCGGCCAGTGGCTCTCCAGCAATATGGACAGCCTCTTCGAGCAGTATTCAAGATCAACCGAAAAACAGCAAACGGGAGACTGAACAGCAAAAGAAAAAGGCCCCCTCAACGTTGCCGCCGTGGAAGCCTTCCTCTGAACTAGACACTTAGAGAATCGCATTTCCTCGAATCGCAGTCAAGAGTCTTTGGCACCGTTTTGGTGAGCAAATTTCTTTTGCCTTCTGAAAGGTGAAGGAAAATGCACGGTGAACACATAACGACGCCCTTTGGGCGGCGGCCGATGACGCTTGCGCTCGTGAAACGCCAGACAATCGTTTCCGAAATCAGGCAAGGCAAATCAGCAAACAAGTGGAAGATCTTCCGCGACGTCTCCGAGGCCAAGGTGATGCTTGACCTCAAGGACCGAAGTCTGGCCGTCCTCGATGCCCTCTTGAGTTTCCACCCGGAAAATGAGCTAAGGCAGGACGCACAGCTTGTCGTCTTCCCTTCGAATGCGCAGCTTTCGCTTCGCGCCCATGGTATCGCCGGAGCAACGCTTCGCAGGCATCTCGCTTTCCTCGTCGAGGCAGGTCTCATCCTGCGCAAGGACAGTGCGAACGGCAAGCGCTACGCCCACCGGGGCAGGGGAGGGGAGATCGAAAGTGCCTTCGGGTTCGATCTGTCTCCGCTGCTTGCGCGCGCAGACGAGCTTGCAGCGTTTGCCAACCAGGTTGTCGCAGAACGAGCAGCGATCCGCAGAGCCAGGGAGAAGCTTACAATCTGCCGGCGCGATGTTCGCAAGCTCATCGCCATGGCCGCCGAGGAAGGTGTCAGTGGCGATTGGGACAGCATCAGCGAAGCCTGCACCGACCTGCTGAAACCACTGAACCACTCGGCCAGCCTTGAGACCATCAATCGTGTTCTGAACGATATGGGCCTTCTGTTGTCCGAAGTCATCAATATCCTGAAATTCCACTCAGATTCCGATAATCCAAGCACCAATGATGCTCACAGTGAGCACCACACACAGAGTTCTAATACTGAATCTCATATTGAATCTGAACGTGACCGCAAACCTCTCGCTTGCGAACCAGATGCCCATCACGGACCTGCGCGAAGCCACGCAGAGAACGTGCCACTGAGCATGGTGCTCAGGGCGTGCACAGACATTGGCGCCTACGGACCAGGAGGAACCATTGCCACCTGGCGGGACCTGATGGCTGCATCGGCCGTCGTCAGATCGATGCTCGGCGTCAGCTCCGCCACCTTCGAGGATGCCTGCCATGTGATGGGACCGGAAAACACTGCCATCACTCTCGCCTGTATCCTTGAGCGCGCTCGCCACATCAACTCGGCCGGCGGTTATCTGAGGGATTTGACCCGACGCGCTCGCCAGAAAGCATTTTCGCCCACGCCGATGCTGATGGCCCTGTTGCGCGCGAATTCAGGCGCAGAGGGCCGCGCTCGCACAATCACGTAGAAACCTGCCTATTGCATCGAGACAAAGCATCATCACGAACCACGAATGACGTCCAAAAGGCAGCGCTTTTGCCCTTTCGCCGAAGTCATCAACGTATACCTGGAGTTTGGCCACCAACCAGCAACGGAAAAGAACACTTGGTTTACTTCCGCAATCAGCGCGACTTCTTGGAATGTCAAGGATGTTAGACCCGACCAGAAAATGCTCACGACCACGTCACGCCAGTCCAGAACCGCCCACCAAGTGTGGCTTTTACTTCCCGATTTCAATTGGAGCGCTGAGCTGAAAATCAGACGCGTGAATTTTACCTAACGATGTCGCAACACCAATAGGGGTGGGGCCTTCAAAGCCCCGACGCCCTGGTGAGATTGATCCGGAAGCGATCGCGGCGGCGCTGATATTTGCGGGTCATTTCCGCACTGGCATGGCCGAGTTGCTTCTGGACGTAACGCTCGTCTACTTCGGCCGAGGACGCAAGGCCGGCACGCAGCGAATGGCCCGAGAATATCTCGGCCGGATCACCCTCGCTCAGATCTCCGCGAACACCGGCGGCAAGTGTCGCCTTCTTGACGAGACGTGCCACCTCCCGGTCATTCAATCGGTCCGGCCCAACGTCCTTGCCCTAGCCCAGGACCCGGCGGAAGAGCGGACCTCTGGCGATCCGGGCGAACTTGATCCAGGTCTCGACGGCAACGACCGGGCAGGTCGTGTCGGACGAGCCGTGGCCGATCTCGACCTCTCGCCAGCCGGTCTTGCCGCGCAGGTGACGAGCAGGCCCTTGTCGAGGATCTCGATCCAGCCGCGGCCGTCTTCCGTGTGGTCGCGACCAAGGTCCAGTCCGACGATCTCCGAGCGGCGCAGGCCGCCGGCAAAGCTGATGAGCAGCATGGCGCGATCGTGCAAGCCCCGCAATGTAGCGCGGTCGAGGGTGTCGAGCATGGCGAGCAAGTCTTCCAGAAGCACGGCTTCCTTCTGCCGGGGAGGGGCAGCATGGGTGTTGCGGATGCCAGCCATGACCGTGGCGATGGCGCGGTGCTTGTGATCGAGATTCTCGCCGCCACGCTGGGCGTAGTTCCAGGACAGCGAAGAGAGACGGAGTTCGATTGTTGTGACCGAGTTGGGCTTGCGGTCGGCCGATGTGGCGCCTGATGCGCAGGCGGTTATCTTGAGGCCGACGACCTGGGGATCCGGGGAGGGGAGTAAGGTTCTGCCGGCGGCACTAGGCGGTAAAATGCTTCCAGTCCGAGGCGTAGGCCTTGCGAGTGTTGGCGGAGCTGGAGGCCTCGACATAACCGCGGGCCCGATCGGCGAGGCGCTCGAGGCGCGCCGGCAAGGCGGCGCTCGTTTCTGGAACAAGGGAGGGGAGTGCAGTGCCACCAGGATTCGCGTCGACCGTTACACCACCCGGGTGGGAGAGATCGACTTCTTGCGGTTCCGAGCCCGTCGCTGAGCCGCTCACGCCGGTGTCTCCCAGGGATTGATCACAGATGCGTCCGTGTCTTCAAAATCCTTGACGTTGCGCGTGACGAGGATCAGGTCGTGGACGATGGCGGTCGCGGCGATCAACCCGTCAATATCGCCACGCGGCCGGATCGCGGCGATGCGGCCCCATTCGACGGCGATCTGGTCGGTCACCGGCAGGATGCGGTCGCCATGGTCGTGGCGCAGCTTGCGCAGCCATTCGGCGAGGTGAGCGGCGGCCTTCGGATCCGACTTCTGTTTCAGCGCAATGCCGCGCATGATTTCGCCGAGGGTCAGCGCGCTCAGATGGATGCTAAGCGGGTCTACCGAGCGCAGCCAAGCAACCGCCTGCGGCGTGCCGCGTCGCGCCTCCGAAACGATGTTGGTGTCAACCAGATACATCAGAAGGCCACGTCGCGGCTTGGCGTCTTGGCGCGCGCCTCGACCGCATCGGCGAGCTCATCGTCCCAAGCGGGACCGCCAAGCAGATCGTCGACCAGCGTCGGTCGGCCGGCGCGCAGAGCGTCATAGTCGTGGGCGGACAGCACCACGGCAGTGCGCTCTCCACGAAGCGTGACGATCTGCGGCCCCTCGTGTCGTGCCTTCTGCACCACTTTCGAGAAATGGTTCTTGGCGTCCTGCAGTTGCCATTCCATTGCTTTGCTCCAAACTAGCTAGACTGTCTAGCCATATATACCTGTTTTCCGGCGGGTGAAAGCGCAAATTTCCACCGATCGAGGGCGATTTCGGCCTGATTCGGTGGCCTGTCTAAAGAAGAAAGAAATGTCCGATAACGTTTAGGTTTCGAGTGCCGTCAGGCATACGAAGGCCTCCCACGCAGGAACCCGCGGTCGGCATTCTCTGGCTATGGGGTTCTGTGTATCGGATCTGCCGGTGGGCCGCTGATGGCAGCGGCGCTTGTCGGTCCCAGCAAGCCGAGAGTGGTGTTTGCAGGTGTGATTGCCGAGATTTTCGTGGTGATTGAGAGCACGTTTGCCCCGCTGATAGCCGTCGCCATTGGGACTGGCGCAGGCCCTCCCGTTGGCCCGCTCTGTTTTTGAGCAGACCATATGAATGGATTTGCCATGCCGGGTCATGACGCACTCTCCCGGTTGGTTGTTGCCTTATCTGGCGGTCCACGCGGTTGACGAAAGCGCTCGATGAAGTTGGTTGGCAGAATCTGCCACTCGATTGGCATACCCTGCCACTGCAAACCCTGCAGCCAATTAATACCTTTTCCGCGCCCTAGGTGATGATCGATCCGTTTTGGATCGGTGACATCGAGGCTTTGTCGAACAGCTTTGGAAGCGGCAGCAGGTTGGTAGCGGCACACTCATTCAAACCGCACTCCGTTTCCGCCACATTCGCAGGAGGCGAGATGCAGAGCGATAGCTTGGCTTTCTTTCGGGCTTGGGTCGCGCGACCGTTTCAGATAGCCGCCATCGTACCGTCAGGACGGGCGGTTGCCGAGATCATTACGCGGGAGATCACACCACAAACGGGGCATGTCATCGAACTCGGGCCGGGTACCGGCGTGTTTACGACCAAGATGATCGAACGCGGCGTCAGGCCCCAACACCTCACTTTGGTCGAGTACAGTCAAGAGTTTGTTGAACGCCTCAAGGGCCGCTTTCCAGGTGCCCGGGTACTGTCGATGGACGCTGCACTTCTGCAAGATCTTAAATTTCCACCAGAGACGTCGGTGGGCGCCGTCGTTAGCGGCCTTCCGCTACTGACCATGCCGGCAGGCAAGGTGATGGAGATCCTCGAAGGAGCTTTCCGGCACCTGCGGCCCGGCGGCGCATTCTACCAGTTCACTTACATGAGCAAGTGTCCTGTCCCCCAGTCAGTTCTTGATCATCTTGATCTGAACGCAACGCAGGTGGACCGAACCTTTCGGAACCTCCCACCGGCCGCGGTCTATCGGATTACCACCCGCCGGCCTGGTAAATAGCTCATTGGCGGACTGCGCAACTGGATTGACGTGCTCGGTCACTGCTGAGTGCCCGGCAGGCCATTAGTCTTCCTCGCGTCCGACGACAACAAACAACATCGGACTGCCCCAGGCCGATGCAAATCGGCCGGTACTGTGGTCGCGACAGAGATGGCAGCCGGAACGAAGGTCCTCGTCTTTCCTGTGCGGATGCATCAACATCGATTTATTGAAAAGGTTTCAACTTATGAACGTGTCAAAGGTCTCAAGGCGATCTGCCATATTCCTGGCAGTGGCAACAATCGGACTGGCCGCGGTGCCGGCGGCCCATGCGCAGCAGGCTTCTCCGGCCGACGCTATCGTCGGAACATGGCAGGCCAACGACGGCAGCGTAAAACTGGATATGTTTAAGGAAGGACCGGAGTTCCGGGCGCGCCTGCTTTATGGCAATCAATTGATGGAAGCAGACAACGTTACTTTCAAGAAGGACGCCAAAAACCCTGATCCGGCCTTGCGCTCCCGTTCCATGAAGAATGTCATCTTCATCACCGGTCTTCATTGGAATGATGGGAGCTGGACCGGCGGCGCGCTCTACGATGGCTCCTCGGGCCGCACCTATAATTGCCAGATTACCATGCAGGGCGGCAAAATGAATCTCCGCGGTTATATCTCCGCACTCGGACAAACGCGGCCTTCCACCGCGTGGGCGGCTAACTCTGTGATTGCGGACATGAGCTCAGCCGACGGGTTTCCAACATAAGTAGCGCCCCCGCACATGGTGAGAACTCGCCGGTTCGGCGTCGGGCGGATGCCGCATGAGGCGGCACCCGCCCGATTTGTTGAGTACAACTGACCTGCCTTCCTGGGATGAGACGGAACCGCTGCTGGCTTGTCTCTCGACTAAGAATGGTGCTGTTCCTCCGAACGGCAATTTTCTTGGCGCCATCGATGCCATTGGCGCACTATGCAACAGTGATGGCATGTTCCGTCAATGACCTTATGCTGGCGAGGCCCTATCTGTGATTTCACGAACAGAGAGGCAAACATGATCGACAACCGCAAGAAAACAGCACTTGTAACCGGTGCATCCTCCGGCATGGGCAAGGAAATTGCCAAGCGCCTCATCGCCGACGGCTTCAGGGTCTACGTGGCCGCACGAAGCGTCGACAAGATGACAGATCTGGAGAAAATCGGCGCGCGTGCCTTGCAGATGGATATTTCCGACGACAACGAGGTCCAGGCTGCCGTCAGCACAATTCTGACGGAAAGTGGCGGTGTCGATGTCCTGGTCAACAATGCCGGTTTCGGCCTTTACGGGCCGGTCGAGGACATTCTGCTCGACGAGGCTAGATACCAGTTCGAGGTCAACGTCTTCGGCCCGGCTCGCCTGACCCAGCTTCTCTTGCCGGCGATGCGCCAAAGGGGGGCGGGCACAACATCACCTCGATGGGCGGCAAGATCTATACGTTGCTCGGCGCCTGGTATCATGCCACCAAGCATGCCCTCGAAGGCTGGTCGGACAGCCTGCGGCTGGAACTGGCACCCTTCGGCATCAATGTGGTGATCGTGGAGCCGGGTCTGATCGAGACCGGCTTCGGCGATGTGGTTGCCGACGGCCTGGTCAAGCGCTCGGGCGCCGGCGCCTATGCCAAGGTCTCGCAGGCCGTCGCAAAGACCACCAAGGCGACTTATGGTCATGGTCGCGGCACGGATCCGAAGGTGATCGCTGATGTCGTCTCCACGGCCGTCAGCAAAAGAAAGCCACGTACGCTATGTTGCCGGCAAATACGCGAAACCGATGATCGCTATCCGCAAATGGCTTGGTGACCGTATGTTCGATCGTATCATCATGAGCCAGATGCGATAGAATTTCGGGCAATCGAACCCGGCATCCTTTATGAGTACTGCGAAAAGGCCAACCCGGATGACGGCAATACCGGCGGATAAATGCAAGGTTCCCCTGGCATTCTGGCGTGCGGTCGAAAGGATCGGCCTGCCGCCATCCGCGGTTCTGCGTCAGGCCCGGCTTCCCGCCACGCTGCACCTTAGCGAAAAGGGCATGGTGACGACGGCGCAGTATTTCGCGATTTTCCGGGCGCTCGAGGAACTGGCGCCGGAGCCTGCCCTTGGGCTTCGGCTGGTCCGCGAAGCCGATACAACCGTCCATCCACCGTCCACCCTGGCGGCCTTTCATGCCAGGGATTATCGCGATGGTCTCTACCGTGTCGCGCGGTTTAAACGGCTCTGCACCCCCGAGCAGTTAAGTTTTAACGAAGAGAAAGGCGAAGTCTCGATCACCAGCGACTGGATATACGCCAGCGAGCCGGAACCGGGTATCGCCACCGACGTCGCCTTTGCTTTCTTGGTTGAGCTCGGCCGTCGCGGGACCGGGCAGCCGCTAGCGCCTCTTCGCGTCGAGTTCATGAGTGCGGGGCCGAAGAGCGATCTCCATCAAGCCTTCTTCGGATGTCCGATCAAGTACGGTGCTACCCGAAACAAACTTGTTCTGAAATCCTCCGATCTCGACCGGCCGTTTCCGGGGCACAACCCCGAACTCCTGGATATTCTGACGCCTGCGCTTGCCGCTGCTATGGGTGAACTGCAGGCCCGCAGTTCCATCGGCGATCAGGTCAAGGTCGTGCTGAAACGAAGCCTGGCAAGTGGACGGCCCGAGCTGTCGCAGGTCGCCCAGGACCTCAACATGAGCGAAAGAACACTCCAGCGCCGCATCACCGACGAGGGCAAGACATTCCGTGAGCTGCTGTCGGAAGCGCGCCAGGACCTCGGACGCCAGCTCCTGTCCAATCCGGCCACCGACATTGACGAGGTTGCATGTCTGCTGGGCTATCAGGACCGCAGCTCCTTCTATCGTGCGTTTCGCGACTGGGAAGGGCTGACACCGCTGCAATGGCGCGAATTGAACGGGCGGGACGCGCCAGCGATCCTTTCATTGCATTGATACAGACGGAAGTGGACACGCTCCACTCCTCGCAGCGACGGCGAAACCATTCTCCAGTATTGAACAGTAAAAACCCTTTGGCGCCTCCCGCAATCCGATTGGCGCCGTCGGTGACTGCGCCGGCACGCCCTCGCTGGTACTAAAAAAATGCCGGAGGCATCTGAAGCAAGCAATCAATTCAAGGAGATCAGAATGCCTGGCAAAGTGTGGTACATCACCGGCGCCTCCCGCGGTTTCGGTCGCATCTGGGCGGAAGCTGCCCTCTACCGCGGCGACAAAGTCGCTGCCACGGCACGCTCGCTCGAAAGGAAACGGCGGAAGCCGACATCAAGGCGGAATTTGAAACCAGCTTCTTCGGCACGCTACGCGTGATCCAGGCAGCTCTGCCATTGCTGCGCAAGCAGGGGAGCGGCCATATCATCGGCGTTTCCAGTGTGGCAGGCCTCGTCGCAAGCCCGATCATCGGATTCTATCACGCCTCTAAAGGGGCGTTCGAGGCGATGCATTTGCCCCTGCAGGAGAATTCCCGGGTTATCGATCTAGACTCAAAACGCCGGGTTATGCACACTTCTATGCTCGCTCACCGAAACTGCTGCCACCGATTTTGCCCCCCGGCACGCCAGGCGATCGACATCTTTGGTCGATCTTGCGGACCACCGGCCGCGGTCGCGGTTTGCGCTCAGTCAGGCTTGAAGCCTATCACCATCGAGTCCGGCCCCAGCAACGGCTCGACGCGCGTCGCCACGAAACCGGCGTCGTGCATCCATGCCTGGCAGTCGCCGCCGGTGTAGTCGAACCCGCCGGGGGTCTCGATCAGCATGTTCAGGCTCATCAGAAGGCCGAAAGCGTTCAAGCGGCGCTCGTCATCGATGACGGCATCGTAGACGATCACGGCCCCGCCGTTCGGCAGCGCGGCAAAGGCCTTTTCCAAGAGCATCCTCTTCTCGGCAAGATCCCAGTCGTGCAGGATGTGCCCCATCAAGATCACATCCGCATTCGGCATCGGGCCGTCAAAGAAGTTGCCGCTTTGGAAGCGGATACGGTCAGCGAGACCCTGTCGGGCGACGAACTCGTCGAATATCGGCTGTACGGCGGGCAGGTCGAAGCCGATGACCTGAAGATGCGGATGCGCTTGCGCGATCACCACCGGCACCATGCCCTGCGCCGCGCCCACATCGACGAAGGTCGTGTATTTCGACCAGTCGAACCGGGCGGCGATCGCCTGCGCCGCACCGGCGCTGATCCCGCTCATCGCTTCGAGGAAACCGCGCAGCCGCGCCGGCTCCGCATAGATCGCGGCGAAGAAGTCTTCGCTGTGCTTGGCTTCATTCTGCGGCTCTCCGGTGCGCAGGGCTTCGGTCAGCGAGCCCCAGAAACCGTAGAGCCGGGTATTGGCCATTTCGAGGATGCCGCCAATATAGGAGGGCTTGCCTTTGTCGAGGAAGAGGTCTGTATCAGGGGCATTGCGATAGCGGCCGTCCTCGCGTTCGAGCAGCTTCAGGGCCACCAGGGTGTCGAAGAAGTCGCGGGCCGCGCGGGGATGCAGTTGCAGCCTGGCCTGCAGGTCGCTGAGGTCGGCCGGGCCGGCCGCGAGCGCGGTGAAGACGCCGAGCTCGACCGCGCTGAGCATGGCTTTGGAGGCCCAGAACCCCATACCGAGCTGCATGATGTTGTCCGGCGTCGTTTCGCCCATCGTACCTCTCCTCCTGATCGTATCATCGAACAGCATCTGGGATTGGTGCGGAAGCGGTCCGGCCTGGCATGCCCAGTCCCGTCTCGTCTCGTCGAGGCACCCTGCAAGGGAAAATAGAGCGTTTTGGGATGTCCTGCAATTAATCAAGAAGCACTAGGTGAGTAGGCGAATGCTCGTGCATCCGACGCGCCGCGCCTCGACGACTTGCCGCCGTGTCTGTCATGTAGCCGCAGTTGCAAACATGTTTCCCTCCGATTAGTTCGGAGGCAGTACATCCCTACAATCACCGTCGTCTTCAACGACAAACGTGCTGCCACCGATTTTGCCCCCCTTACTCATCAAGGTCGGTTCGATGCTGCACGAGCGGAGCTTCACCGATACAGTGGCTAAGTTGGCCGCCTGGCGAGCAAACCGGCACGGATACGGTCTACCATCGAGGGGAGAGAGGGAGCGATGTCTGCGTCAGGGTCGAGCTGCAAATCGCATCGTTTGATACGCTGATAGCGTGCCTGAGCGGACAGACGATCTGCAGTGGAGACAGGTTCGATCGGGTTGCCCTGGAGATCAAAACGCATTGAGTCCGGTTGCGCAGTCGCAAAGAAATATCGCTTCGAGTGGATGTAGGCTCCGGTCGCTTTCCTAAGCGTCGTTACGGAGATATCTGGCTTCAACAGTAAACGGACTTCGTTCCAGAGACCAACTGCAAACGGTTTGATCGGATCGCCGATCGTCGCGGGCAAAACA
This sequence comes from Rhizobium sp. 42MFCr.1, assembly GCF_000377185.1. NCBI lineage: Bacteria > Pseudomonadati > Pseudomonadota > Alphaproteobacteria > Hyphomicrobiales > Rhizobiaceae > Rhizobium > Rhizobium sp. 42MFCr.1. The sequence continues at coordinate 25,154 of NZ_KB897863.1, read as the reverse complement.
TCAATGGGCTGGCGCAGCAGCGCGTTGATGTCTCCTGCCTTGGTAAGATCGGACTCGTTGGCCGCAATCGGTCCACGACTGTAAGTCCACGGCTTGGTCATCAAATGTCACCTCTGGCTTCGTCCTAGTGGGCGATCGTGAAGCGAGTTTGACAAACGAGAGGTCCGCTTCACGGCTTCAGTTGGGAATGGATCAAGGCGCAGGCAGGATCGATGCGGTGGAAGCAAGGCAAGGCATTTTAGTATCCAGCCAAAACTCGACATCGGCCCCGCCAATGGGCCCTTGGAAGTCAATTCGTTTCCAGGCCAATGACGTTAGCATGACGCGACTGAGGCCCAAATACTGGGATCTCTCTGTCCAGTTCCAACAGCAGCCTGAAGCAGACGATGGCATCATCCGGGCGGTAGGGCTTCTTCAGGAAACGACAGCGGCGAGGAAGGCTCGATTGCCTGAGGCTGACGATCCCGGATGTTATGACGATCGCAATGTCCGGCCAGTGACGGTGAATTTGAACTGCCAAGGCGACACCGTCCACATTGCCAGGAATGTTGATCGCGGTGAACACCAGTGCGATATCACTGTGGCGATCGAGACATCGCAAGGCCCCGTCGCCAGTTTCAGCTTCAATCGCGCGAAAGCCCGCGGCCCCGATAGCTGCAACCATCACCGCGCGCAGGATTGCGTCGGCCTCTACCACGAGAATCCTGTGCGAATCTTCTTTCCCGGTTGCTGACTGCTGCAAGGCCACCTCCTTGTCCGGAGCCGGATTTAAACACGATTGATGCATTGCAACAATATGCTGCCGCATCGCACTTTGCAAAGTCAGTCGGCCGTTGGAGCGCGATTGGCTTGCGGAGCTTTCGTCCTGCCACCGAACGCGTTTTCGAGATGATAGCCTGGCCTTCAGGCCGAGGCAGCGCATCACGCAGGATAAGGATCGAGTCCTTTCCTGTATGCCTCGACACATATGTATCACAGGCGTCTGTCGGGTACTCGGGCAGGCTATCCCCGCTAGGTTGATCGGCGACGCATCCGCGATCTGATCGAGATACACCTGACGCCGCAGCGTGGCGGGACATGAGACAAGTTTGTCCGTTCTTTCCCGCTCGACGGGTCAACGCAAGGTGTCCGGTCTGGCCGGAAGCGAAATTGTTGCCGCTCGCCCGTTTAGCACAGTGGCATCCACGGCAGCTTGCGCCGGCAACACGGGAAATTTTATTCCGCTCGTGTCATGTGAGTCAGCCGCTACCAGACGATCCTTAACCCAACCCGCCCTGAAACGGCGCTGAAGTCTTCGCCCCCAAGGTTGAAATAGTAGGATGCGTTGGCATAGACCCGCACATTCTCGGAGAGATCCGCTGTCGCTCCCCCGCCCAGTTCCAGCGTTGTCGCCTTGCGAGTAGCATCGACCGGCGTTGTTGAAAGTAACGACATCGGTCGTTTCGAACCCGTGCCAGAGGTTGGCGAGCAAGAAAGGCGAGACCGGCTTGCCATTGTAGTCATAACTGCCCTGCAGGCGTACGCCGAGCCGACCAGTAAAGGCGTCGTTGTCGTCATAGCTGATCGTGCCGCCCGGATCGTGGGCCTGGTCGAAATTCAGGTACTGCCAGATGATTTGCGCTTGCGGCTCGATATCCCAGTGATCGGTGGCTTTGAACCTGGTCCCCGTCTCCAGTGACGCCGTCACCGCATCGCCCTTGAAGCTGTTGTCAGCTCCGCCTATCGAGTGGGTGTCGGTATCCAGCCATGAATTCATCAGAACGCCGTCGATGTAGCTGCCATTGTCCCAGGTTCGGGTCCAGTAAGCGGCAATGCTATAGCTGTCGATCGAAAGATTGCCGACGTGGATGCTGTTGAGATTGAGCGCGTCCGCCGTGATGTCGCCCCACGCACGAGAATAGCCGGCAAAGACGCCGAACGAATCCAGTACGCCCTTGCCCTCGCGTTCGTAGAACGGCGCCCCAATTTCGAAGCCGAATGCCTGTCCATCGTACGTTTCGTCGAGTAGGCGGGTTAGATCCTGATCGTAGTTCTCGCCAAAAACGCGCGTCCAGACTGCGTTGCCAGCCTTTTCACGGGCCATCCAATCCTGCTCGCCGTGGCGCTCGTGGAAGGTGCCGAGTGTCGTCCTGAGTAGGCCGCGTGACACTGCCGGAACGACAGTCATGATCGGAACCTCGGGTCGGATCGTCGGACCGGGATCGAAGGTTCCCGGATCACCGCCATCTCCGTCAAGTTCGTCGCCACCGTCGCCACCGTTCCCACCGTTGTCACCACCGCCGCCGTTGCCACCGTTGTCACCCGACTCGTCGCGCAGATACCAGTTGTTTTCCGTGCCCGGCACGGACGAGCCCTTGTACAGCATATATTCGTAGATCCCCGCGCTGACGCGGCGACTTAGAAAGAATGATCCGTTCGCGGTCGTGGCCCCATTGATCGCCTCGACAACCAGGATCCCTTGATCTGTCTCGTCACCGGCGCCGCCGACATTCGTTTCGACAATTCCAGTCAATCCAGACGCCGTTCCTGAATCAATCACGAGCTTGTCTGCCGGCGAGCTGTCGTTGCCGAGCGTGCTCTGGAGCCACAACTGACCAGAATTGCCGACGTAGTTGCCGACAATCTTGAGCGAGTCCGAGGTCGAGTTCGAACCGGTTGTGAGGTCGATCACACCAGCGTTGGTTACAGTCACACGTCCGCCTGTGGTCGCTGGCGAAATCGTAGACTGGAAGCCGCGGGCGTTCAGCACGCTGGTCGAGTCTATGCTCAGTGCGCCGCTGCCGGTACCGTTATCACCGAGGACAAGATTGTTATTCATCGTGAGCTTGGACCCCTGTTCGAGCTCAATGAGCTCCCAGTTGATCAACCGGTTTGGGTTGCTGCCCTGAGTACCCTGCCAGGTCAGCGTGTCGTTGCCTTGGCCGCCGTTGATCTGGATCGTTTTGAGCTGCGTGTCGGTCAAACCCTGGAATAGAGCCACATCGTTCGCGTCGCCCATGTTGATGCCGCCAATCAGGCCGCCGGTCCATAGCATCGAATCGTTGTTGGCTCCGGCATTGAGAAAGCCCGTGACTTCGCCGCCCGACAACTCGAAGCGCCTGCGGCTTGGTTGACCGATGTGTTCACCCGGCCGCCCAGCATTTGAAAGAGATCACTGCCGGCGCCCTGATCTACCGTGCCATTGAGTACCCCCGGATTGTAATTGACGATGGTGTCGTTACCGGTGCCGAGCAGCGTATTGCTCTGAATGGTGCCGTAGTTGTCGATGCGGGTCTGGCTTGCGCCGTTGATGAAGACGCCATTGTTGATAGAGGCGCCTGCATTGTTCAGGATCGTCGTCGTGCCGTCGCCATTGACCGTGATGCCCTGGTTCAGTGTGCCGTTGTTGGTAATCGTATTGTTGCTGTTGCCCGTGAAGGAAAAGGTCGTGGCGTTGGCGTTGTTGGTCACCGAGTAGGTGCCATGCCATTGCCGGTGATCACCAGGCCGCTATTGATGTTGCCGGAATTTACGAAGGTGATGAAACCGTTGTTGTCGAGCGTGACGCTCTGCAGGTTTCCTGCGGTGGTCACGCCAAGAGTGCCGATATTGGAAAGGGTGAGCGGACCGTTGAAGTTGGTACCGGAGAGGATATCGACCGTGAGCGCGCCGAGGCTGGCAGTGCTGCTGTAGCCGGATGGATTACCCGTGCATGTCACCGTCTGACCGGAAGAGGGGCTTGCTGGATCGCAATCCGCGAACGCCGGCAGAGTTATGAAGAAGCTAAGGATGCTGACTAGGGGAGGAAGAGCTTGTTTGCGGAGAGAAGGAAAAGATTTGCGACGGTACTTCGTTGATCCATTCCATCTCGTCATACCTGCGCTTCTCCGGCATACAGTTAAGGGATCCCCAGCAGTGGCTTCAATCATTGTACAGGTCGACCTGATTGTGAAGCCTGGGAACTAACACTCTGGAGCAAAAGCGATTTGAACCGTGTATGACTGTGACCTTTCGACCTCAGTACGCGCGGCTCAGGCGGCAGGGTAACGTCGAACGTGGAATGACGATTGAGGCCTGCCCTAGGAAATCTTACGCACGCCAACGATTGCCGCGCCCCCCGGTCGTATGGCAACAAACTTTGCCCGTTCTGCTCGGCGCCGCTCTGACGATCTCGTCCTGATCACACCAACAGCGGCAGTCGCAGGCGAGTTGTTACGGCAAATCAGAGATGCGCCGATAGAACGAAATTTTCACGAGCTGTGGCTGCTCGGTGGTGTCATGTTGTTTGATTAGGGCCGAACAGGGTATTCTTCTGCGAAGTTAGACAATCGCACCTGTGCGGTCTTCTGCTGCGCCATGGCGCAGATCCAAGGAACGTGTATTGCCAAGCTGACCGCTTTTCCGTCGAGCGACGCATAGATTGCGGTTGCCGTCGCAGGCTACCCCGAATTACAGCGGGACAATGCGCATGGATCGAACTAGTCCCTGACTTCCGACGAATCCGGGATCTCACCAATCTTATTGACGGCGACGTCGACTGTCATGCCCAGATAGTCTTTGGCTTCTCCAAACCATGAGCCTTCCAATGGTATTGCCTGAGCTGGATGTCGGGCGACTGCCACCGGGATCAGATTGAAACCCGCGGTGATCTGGTTCGTCGGGTCGTAATCTAGCCATCCTGCACCGGGGAGAAATACCTGCAGCCAGGCATGTGTAGCGCCGACGCCCGTTGTTCCGACCGCGCCGCCGTCCAACGCCGCGTCGTACAAGTAACCTGATACAAAGCGGGAGGCGATCCCGAGCCGGCGCAATGCCTCTATCATCAACCAGGCATAGTCACGGCATGATCCTGATTTGGTGCGAACGGTTTCGCCAGGTGACTGGGTTCCTTCTGTTTCTCTCGCACAGTAGGTAAAGTCATCCTGGAAAGTGTTCAGCATCCGACGCAACACATCGATGGTTTGGTCCTGGTCGCGCGCGACGAAGCGCTTGGTCCAGGCGGCTACGCTTCCATCAGGATCTTCAGTATGCGGACGCAAATAGCCAGCGAGATCGGTCCATTCGTCGGGGGTATATTGCACCGGGATTTCGTCGGCGCGCGGTTCCAAAGGGAAGGCCTCTACTCCCTTTACTCCGAAAAAGACACCTTGAACCTCAAACGTAAACGTCAGTTCGGCTCCGGCCTCGCTGAACTCCATCACGGTCACAGTGTTGGAACGGGGATCGCTGATCCAATGAATCTTTGAGGGAACGCTCGTTCTCGCCGACCAACCGAGCAGACGCGCCCAGGCGCCACGTCGCGGCAAAAATATTGCTCGGTGCGTGCCGAAGGTAACAGGCTTGGCATACCTGTAGGTCGTAACATGTGTGATCTTACCAAGAATCGCCATGTCTACCAGCTCTGCCGCAGTTAAATAGGATCCCTTGCCGAAACGGGCGATGGTGAAGTTGCATAGGTTCAGCCATTTATCCATGACCAGCCCATAGCGGCGTGTCAACGGCCTTCACGCGTGCCGCGGCCAATGCGAGCTGGGCGCGATACTACGGTCAGACCGAGTCGCGCTGAGTACGAAGATTGGATACAACGCGCCGGTTTTGCACCTTGCACGAGCGGCTCGTGCAGTCGCGGACTTCGCGATCGTTGCCGTAGCCCTTGGCCCATACGCGGCTGGCGTCCACGCCCTTCGAAACCAGATAGGCCATCACTGCATCGGCGCGTCGCTGTGAAAGTGTCGTCATTGCTGAACCAGATCCGGAATCGTCGGCAAATCCCTGCAGCTTGACCAGCCATTGCGGGTTGCTGTTGAGCCAGGTTGCCTGCTTATCCAACGTTGCCTTGGCGACGTTATCAAGCGTGGCCGAGTCCTGCGTAAAGTAGGTCCGTCGGCCGACATTCAGAATGAAGTCCTGTTCGCTTCCGGCCGCGACATTCTCGAAGCCGGGCGCCGGGTCGTTGGTCTGTCCGGTCATCGGCGCCACGGCAGGCTCCTCCACCTCGGCGATATCGGTGGTGCTGCAGGCGACAAGCGCCAAGAGCATGGTAGCAGCAACGAGAGGCCTAGAACATCCGATTAAAACAGACATCAGGGTGATATTCCTCATTCGACCGGAACCGCTTGGTTCGTCTGCGCGGCATTTTGAGCTTGATCGGCAATGTGGGGCAGGACTTGTACCGCGGTGCCGATGGGGCACCGCTGATAAAGATCGATTGCATCCTCGTTGAACATGCGAATGCAGCCGCTGGAGGCATCCTTGCCGATACTGCCTGGCTCCAGAGTACCGTGGAAACGATAGCCGGTATCGACGCCGTCGCGAAGCAAATACATCGCGCGCGGCCCAAGTGGGTTCTTCGGTGAACCTCCATCTACCGACTCGGGCAGCTCGGGGTGGCGTTGACGCATCTCCGGCGGCGGGGTCCAGCGCGGCCAAAGCGCCTTCTGGTCGATCGTCGCGCGGCCATACCATTTGAAGCCCTCGCGGCCGACACCGACGCCATAACGAATGGCCGTCTTGTTCTCCATGATCAGGTAGAGAAAATGATGCGTCGTATCGACAACAACCGTACCAATCGGCTCGCTGCTGAAATATTTGACAACCTGGCGGTGCCACTTCCTGTCGATCTTGACAAAGTTCGTGCTTCGGAACGTCACACCGTTGTCGATACTGGTTCCGGAAAAATATGAAGCGGCCGCAGCTAAAGTCGGCTTCTCAACCGCCGCCAAGGTTCCGACCGAAGCCAAACCGCCAAGCAGAATATCCCTGCGCGTCCACCTCATCGGCATCCCCCGAAAGCCAAGCAGCGAGGCGCTCATGTAAAACAGATTTTTCGTGGCCGACAAGAATAAAAATGCATTGCTCTGCATCCTCGGTGGAGCGGCGCTGCCGCCCTGTCCCAGTCGCATGCCGGACCTATCCTTGCCGAAGCACCCGCATGCCGGTCGATCTCATCTCGTATTCGAAACGATCCTGAGAATAGACGCCGTGCTTCATGAAGAACCGCTTCGACGTCAGGAATTGCGGGTCGCTCGACGGTTCGTATTGTCCGGACAAGACTACAGCACCGTCCATCCGCACGGTGACGTCGAAGCTACCCTTGCCGTCGAAGGCCACCGTCACCGCGAGGTCGTACGTCGTTCCGTCACGTTTCAGCGTCTGCCCGTCGTAGATCGCGTTGCGCAGTCCCCAATTCTCGAAGCAGCCGCCCATCCCCTTTCCGCGGGTGTAGTCACTGTCGAACCGAAGCGTGTTGCCGCCGGTCCAACGCAGGCTCATCGGCGGCGAGCAGCCGATCCGTCCGTCATGGACCTGGAAAAGGATGAAGTCGTTGTCCCTCGACGTCTTCATCGACACCTTCGACTCAAATACATAAGTGATCCTGCTGGTCACCGAGATGTTTGTGGAGTTCAACTCCGCCCGCTGGTGGAATATCCCGCCACTGCAATGGTTCGAGCTGTTGTGAAAGACGTAGGTGTCCTTGACATGCTTGATAGCGCCGGCATCTACGCCGCAGGACGTCTGCCAGCCCAGGGAAACTGATCGACCCTCCGCTGCCTTGCCGATGCTCGATTGAGTGCCAATAGTTGCAATGGCAACCGCAGTAAACACCGCTACTGCTCGCTTCACGGTGGTCTCCATCGCGATCGGCTCAGAAAAAGATCAACCTTTTCTACCACGCGGCGCCCCGGACCGGAAGGAGCCGGGCGCAGGCAATACAGAGGGCGTTGCTCGCTGTCAGCATATTTGAACCGCGACCAAGTCCCGCGCGCTAATCCCGACAGACGAACAGAAATCGCTGGCGGGATATCCTTCCCGCCGTCGCGCCGGTCACAGGATTCGCATAGCGCGGAACCACAACTGATAGAGGCATCGTAGTTTACGGTATCATACCGGAAATGGCTTGTATCTTCCTGCGTTCTTCGCTCAGGTGGATCGAAATGGGAAAGGCGAGCCCGACAGCTACGGCGTGATTGCGATGTGGAAGACGAATCAGTAGATTGGCATTTGGCGTCCCTCGCGTGCAACGTTGACACTTATCCCATGCTGACGGAACGCCCCGGGGGACACGTGATGCGACGAGTTAAATATAGTGCCGTGCATGCGCCAATCTACTCTCTCCTCGCATTGTGTCTGCCGGCCGGGATCGCGGTAGGGCAGGAGGTCGCGAAACCGGCTCAGAAACCCTCTGAGACGAGCAAGGCGGATGAGCGTTGGATTCCGAAACTGCGGCTCGGGGATGACACCGCCTACCTGGAATTTTACGGCCAGATCAACAAAGGCTTGCTGGTTTACGACGACGGCGGTTCGACTGACAACTACTTCCCCGTCGACAACGGCAACTCTTCGACACGCGCCGGCTTTCGCTTTTACTCCAAGATGGAGAACAACTGGTCGGTGGGCGGAAATCTCGAATGGGAATGGACGCCCTATTCGACAACGAACGTCAATCAGCTCAACAAGGGCGACTACGATTGGGAGGCACAGCTTCTGCGAAAAGCAGAAGTCTATATGGAGTCGAAGGAATACGGGAAGTTCTGGTTCGGCCAGGGTAGCATGGCGTCCGATGGCAGCGCCGAAGTCGATTTGTCCGGCACCTCGGTCGTCGGCTATTCGCTTATCTCGGACATGGCCGGCGGACCGTTCCTCAGGTTTGATGATGGAACGCTCTCTTCAATACGCGTCAAAGACGCCTTCACAAACTACGATGGTCTCGGTCGAAAATTGCGATTCCGCTACGACACCCCATCCTACGGCGGATTCAGCGTGTCGTCGTCCTTTGGGACGCAAGTCGTACCTGAGCCGAGTGACGTCGCCGTGTGGGACATTGCGTTGCGCTACGACCAAACGATCGAGGACGTCAAAATCAGCGGCGCATTGGCGTTTTCGAGGCCGGGCGATGGCAATTCGATCTACGACGCCTCGGTTTCACTGCTACATCAGCCAACGGGCCTGAGCCTTACCCTTGCAGCCGGCTACTCGGACAAGGAGTCCATCGATGGACACTACGGCTATGCCAAGGTTGGTTACCAGACGGATATATTTGAAGTCGGCAAGACAGCCTTCTCCGTCGACGCCTATTTTGGTCGGGACATCAAGGGCAAGGGAACGGATAGCGATTCCTACGGTGTGCAAGTCGTACAGAATCTCGATTATTGGCAGACCGAACTTTTTGTCGGTGCACGTACTTATTCGTACGACGACGAAGTCTCAAGTGTCCAAGACAGTTATGCTGTGCTCGCAGGCGCCAGACTGAAATTTTAGCGATATCGCACGCTCGCCGTTCGAGCGCGCAGACCCTTCAACGAGGGCCTGGCTTGTAGCGGCTAAGAATTGCGCGGTTGGATCCAGCGGTCTCGAAAAGCTCATTGACGCTGTTCGAAACGCTATGATGTTAAGCAAGGATCCGGTGCCTGAACGTCATCAAGCGCAACATGCACAGACGAGTTGCGCTCGATGTCCGGTTGCCGCGATCGATAGGCGCGACTTACGGATTCCACGTCAGCAAAAACGCGTCAGATCCGAGGGCTGACCCGGAACGTGACAGCCGAACTTTGCCGGCGATCATCGCTGGTTACAAGGTCGCCCGTGCGAATAAGTTGGTTCAACGCGGACGTTACTATTGTCGCAACCCAACTATCCCCTATCGGCCCGGTCTTGTCCCACAAGCTCCAGTGGGCCGGTCCCCGCGTGACTTTGCAACTAAGTTCGCTGTAGTTTGAATGCTGTACTTGGTTTCAAGTGTTCGGATACGCGGGCACTCCCTTCTGCATTTAGCAACGTTCAGACATACAGCGGGCAACTGCGGTACTGAAAAAGCATAACTATTTTTAACCCGTCATTTGTACTTGTGCCGTAGCGTGTCGCTCAACCTGAGCGAGGATGGCATGCACGGTCTGGGCAATGATGTGGCTAATTTTTCCGGTCGAGATTTCATTCGACGGATCGTCTATCCCATGGCAGCAGTCATGGTTGTCGCAATCTTGGTCGTAACCGTCGTCCTTGTCTTGTCGGCACGCCAACAAAACAGGCTGGAAGTCGAAGCGTCCACGAGACTTGCGACAACCGCACTCCAAGTAAAGGCCCGAGAGGTCGGACGGGATCTGCGCAACTATACGATTCGTCAGGATGTCTACGAAAACGTCAGCAGGAGCGGCAACATTGCCTGGGCCGCGACGGACGGGAATATCGGCCCGAACATTTACAAGGACCTCGGCTACGAACTGGTATTTGCTGTCGCTCCAGGCAACCGCACGATCTATGGGCTGATCGATGGAGAGCCGAAGGACGTCGACGCGCTGAAAGTGATGCCACGTGGACTTCGGGATCTTCTGAATGTCGCCTCCATTCAGGCCGACCCAACGACAAGCTTGATCAAGTCGGGGAGCGATATCTATGTGGTGGCGGCAAATGGAATACTTCCGCCATCCATTGACCGTTCGAGCGTAAAGCCAAGAGACCTCACCATGTTGGTTTTCGCCGAACGACTGGACCAGAAGTTTCTCGATCGGATGGGGCGCGACTACCTGCTGTCCGATTTGAAAATCTCGCTTGATCGAGTGGACGATGCCGAGGCCTCGATCCCACTCCTGACTCAGGATCGCGTTTTCCTCGGAACGATCTCCTGGTCTCCGCCGAAACCTGGCGAGCAGCTCCTTCGCTTCATCTTGCCACCACTCGGCATCGCCCTTGTCGTGCTCGCGGCATTTGCCATTCTGGTGGTCAGAAATGCTCGCCGTTCGACCTCGGCTCTGGAGGCCTCGGCGAAAACTGTCGAAGCCTATGCACAGACGCTCAAAGAGAGTGAAATCAGGTTCAAGGACGTTGCTGAAGCCTCCTCTGACTGGATATGGGAAAGTGATGAGGATCTCCGACTGGTCTACTTTTCGACGCGCTTCAGCGACGTGACGGGACTTTCGCCACAAGCCATTCTCGGCAAGACGTTCGAACAATTCTTCTCGAGCGACTCGGATGGAGATGGCTGGAGGCAACTGATGGCAGGTAGCAGCGATCAGCGCGCCTTCCGGGATCTGCGTTGCTCCTATCGGGACGCCAACGGCAATGGGCGCATTTGCCGGCTGGCGGGGCGCCCGATCGTTGCTTCGTCAGGGGAGTTCCTGGGTTTTAGAGGAACGGCGACTGATATCACCGAGGAGGTGGAAGCACAGGAGCGAGCCAGCCATCTTGCCCATCATGACGCACTCACGGGTCTACCCAACCGAGCGCTCTTTCGCGAACGGCTTAACATCGCACTGGCCGCGACCGCCGAACAGACTGCACGCGTGGCAATCATCTGTCTCGACCTCGATCACTTCAAGGAAGTGAATGATACGCTCGGACATGGGGCAGGGGACCAGCTTCTCCAGCAGTTGTCGAACCGTCTGCTCGGATGCGTGCGCAAGCACGATACGGTCACCCGTCTCGGTGGCGACGAGTTTGCAATCATTCAAATGGGCGTTGCTCAACCTCTTGAAGCAGAGGAGCTTAGCCGAAAGCTGATCGACGTGGTGCGCGCACCCTTTACGATCGAAGGACAGGATCTGCACGTTGGTGTCAGCATCGGCATCGCCATTGCAGACGCCACAGAGACCGATCCCGAGCGCCTGTTGAAGAATGCCGACATTGCTCTTTACAGAGCCAAGCAGAGCGGGCGTGCAACCTACCGGATATTCGAAGCGCAAATGGACGCCGAACTCCAGCAGCGCAAGGCATTGGAATACGACCTCAGACAGGCGGTTCTAAAGGACGAGCTGGAAGTCCACTATCAGCCCCTTATCGATCTCGGGAAGCGTCAAGTCGCTGCCGTGGAAGCGCTCGTAAGGTGGCGTCATCCAGCACGCGGCTTGGTATCGCCTGCCGATTTCATACCATTGGCCGAAGAGACTGGCCTCATCATTTCGATCGGCGAGTGGGTTCTCGAGACGGCCTGCCGCCAGGTGCTCGATTGGCAAAACCTTCGAGTTGCGGTCAATCTCTCCCCGGTCCAGTTCCGAAACAGGGAGTTGGTTGAAACCGTCCGCCAGGTTCTAGTGCGGACCGGTTTGGCGCCTGAACGGCTCGAACTTGAAATCACAGAAAGCGTGCTGATCAATGATGCGTCGGCTGCGCTCGAGATCCTGAACGGTCTGAAGAACCTTGGCGTGAAGATCGCCATGGACGATTTTGGAACCGGTTATTCGTCACTGGGCTATCTGAATTCGTTTCCGTTCGACAAGATCAAGATAGACAAATCCTTCATCGGCGACATGGACAGCAAGGACAAGTCCGGGGCCATTGTGAAATCCGTGATCGGCCTGGGGCAGAGCTTGAACATGGTTACGACAGCCGAAGGCGTCGAGACACCGGAGCAAGCGGAATTCCTGAGGCAAGAGGGTTGCGACCAGGTCCAAGGTTATTATTTCAGCAAACCCGTGACAGCGCCCGAACTGTCCACGTTCATCGAGCGATGGGATGGCGCCAGAGCCTGGGGCGACGTCGCTGCCTGACGGAGTGTTATCGGCCACAAAAGACAGACGGCAGGATTTTCCCGGCAGGTTCCAATAGTCAATCTGGAGGCGCGCATAGCAGCTATTCGGCTTTTGCGTTTGCCTCACATTCCTGTTTGCTTATTTTGCATCTCCCGCCAGGCCTGCGTTCCCTGGCTTTGGTCCGAGGTAGAGATAATCGGAGGCACGATGCAAAACATGATTGTCGCGGACAATCACATGGCGTCCGTTGAAAACGGCACCAAGACGATTGCGGTTCGCGTTGGATACTGCACGGTTAAGCCGGGGCCCCTGGAGATCAGATCCGCTAGTGGATGTTGGCCAACGACCCGGGTGCACGTCGTTTCCGTCCAGAGAAAATCGATCTCGGCACTGAATTCGGACGAGCTTAGCCAAAGTGGTTTTTCCAACGTCAATATACTGGTCAAACAACTCCAGCCCGCCCATCCCTGTCTTTCGACAGATTCCGATGTCACCGTGATCAATTGGAAGGCGGCTAGTTAGCGGTCAATTTGTGGGGTTCCCCGAGACGTTCCGATCAGTGCGCCCGGCGTCGAGGTTTCAGTCGCATGGGCGTGGAGGAGGCACCCCCTCTCGATGCAATGGCGTGCCCTTGCCAGTCTAAGCAATGCAGAGCCGCGGCTTCTCGCTTGAAATGCGAGCGTTTCTTGTGACAGAACGCCGGGGAAATCACGAAGGAAGCCGAACGTGAAACTGGACATCGAAGCTGTCGCTGAAGAGGCAAGGACTTGGCGCCGACATATACATCAAAACCCCGAATTGCTTTTCGATCTGCCCGAGACGGCGGCCTTCGTTGCAGAGAAACTACACAAGTTCGGTTGCGATGAGGTTGTCACGGGGATCGCGAAGTCGGGTGTCGTGGCCGTCATCAACGGCTCAAGAGGTCCGGGCAAAACGCTTGGCTTTCGCTGCGACATGGATGCTCTTCCCATGTTCGAGCAAACGAATCTGCCTTACGCATCAAAAATGCCGAACCGCATGCATGCCTGCGGTCATGATGGCCACACTGCAATGCTGCTTGCTGCGGCGAAGTGCCTGGCCGCAAACCGCGATTTTCCAGGTGCGATCGTGTTGATCTTCCAGCCCGCCGAGGAAGGCGGTGGCGGGGCCCGCGTCATGATTGAGGAAGGTCTCCTGGAGCGCTTCGGGATCGAAGAAGTCTACGGCATGCATAATGAACCAGGCGTCGATGTTGGTTCATTCGCCATACGCAGCGGTCCTTTCATGGCGGGCGCCGACCGGTTCCTGGTGACGATCAACGGCAAGGGTGGACATGCGGCATCCCCGAACCTCACCCGGGACCCGGTATTGGTAAGTGCGCATATGATCACCGCGCTGCAGTCGATTCCGTCCCGGTATACCGATCCCTTCGATCCGGTTGTCGTGTCGGTCACCTTCATGAACGGAGGCAACGACCAGGCTCTTAACGTGATTCCTGCATCGGTTAAGATAGGCGGTACAATTCGAACAATGCAGCCTGAAACGCGCAAGGCAGTCGAGCAACGCTTCCGCGATATCGTGGGGGTGGCAGCCAAGCTCTTCGAAACGGAGGCGGAGGTCACCTGGATTCCAGGATATCCGGTTACCGTCAACGACGAGGAGAAGACCCGCGTGGCCGTGTCGGCTGCCGCCAACGTCGTGGGGGCGGGTCGTGTCGAGACGGCCTATGCGCCATCGATGGGGGCTGAAGACTTCGCCTACATGCTTGAACAACGCCCGGGCGCCATCATTCTCGTCGGGAATGGAGACAGTGCCTACCTTCACCACCCTGCATACAATTTCGACGATAGAGCAATCATATACGGCGTCAAATACTGGTTGTCGCTGGCAAATCAGGAGCTCGGGCGCCTTTAGCGTCAATAGTGCCGTGTCAGGCGTGCAAACAAAAAAGGCCGGCACCTCCCTCGGCGCCGACCTCTCGTAATCTGTCTCAACAACAACTGCCAGTACATCCGTGGTCAGCCGTCAGAGACATGATGGGTTGAATGTAAACTTTTGCGAAGAAGCGTCAAGTACAGCTTCCGGAGCATGCTGCCGCCGCATGACGCCGTCAGGCCGTCACAAGTATCCAGCAAATTCCAGAATGAACGCGCCAATCGCAATCAGTGCCAATGCTGGCCAGTTTCTGGAGATACCAAGGAACCTCAGACCCTGGCCTCGGGGTTCGAGCGTGCGGCCACCATGCGCTGCGGTTACAGCCGTCTATCGAGCGTTGACCGGAAAAGGGACGAGTGTTCCGGCGACGACAAGAGCTGCGCCAATCAAGATTACCCACATCACCGCCTCCGCGATCTAGGGGACCGGTGATGGCTAAACCTGATCCAGGCTTGATTGTTCCGTATCTGTATCGGGGAGGATGATCGAAGCCTCTGCCAGTTTTTCCCGCGCAACGCGTTCCAGCGCGGCTCCTTCGTGCTCGCCTTGCTTCCAAAGTGCCAACAGCAGTGTGGCGATCTGAAGTACTGCTTTCCTGTCCCTGGCAATTCCATTCTCGCGACAGATCGTCTTAAGGACAGGATTCACGACGGAGAAATCGACACGGTCCATTAGCCACCCGCGCCGGGAGGAACGTCGTTCGTCAGAAGTTCCTTACGCTTGCACGTATCTTCGGCGGCCGCGTCGATCAATGCGTCAGCAGACTGCGTAAGCCCCACCCCCGCTCCGCGAGATCCGGAATAGGCGAGGACGGCCAAACCAGCCGAAGGAGTTGTCGCGGCGTTCCTCATGATTTTCTCCACGGCGCCTGTGCTAGCCTTTTTTCGACTGAACTGCGCGCCGAGACCATTGCAACAATGCCAGGCCCACTTGGCCGATGCCGAGTAAAGTGGGCGCCGCGGGATGGTGGTAAAGTAGCGAGATCGAAGTGGTTCAAGGTTGCAAATTTCGCTTACGCGCCCTCTGTGAGAAAATTGAAAAAGCAAAACCCGACGGACGGGTCGTCGGGCTTTTTTTGCATGGACCTACAGACGGTGTGGACCTGACAGCAGAACGCTGCATCTCGAGAATTAGTGCTATGGTCGAAAGTTTCAAGCGCGTCCAGATGCCCATATGAGCAGGATATCAATCGTTTCACAACCTCGGTCTGCATGTTGTGGAAGTAGGAGGGAGGTTCACGAGAGGGCGAGAACCTCCCCTTGCATTTCTGAAGAGAACTCCTCTGCGGCGGGGATCCGCATGATTGGAGTTAGGCCTTTACCTTTGTCTTTTCCCTAAGGTTTCGACAATCCTAATATACGCTTACCCGCAGAAGCGGTCCATTTGCTCAAAAGCATTAAGTCCCCGGTGGAAACATGCCCGGAAGTTTCGAACAGGTGGAATTAGGCACTGACGTCGATGTCACTGAAGAGCGGAAAGGTCGAACAGGTCAGTTCAGCCGTCTACTCTTCCTCCCTATGCTAAGAGAGGGTGGATGCTCTAGCCCGTTGCTCAAGATAGGAACAACGAAGAGCGGAGCCTCTTTCGGAACTAAGTCTCAGTCACGCCTCGATGACACCGTTGTCTTCGCCATCCCAATATTTCAGCCGGTCCGCTTGGACCTTGATCAGAAGAAGTCCCGGGGTCTCAACGCCTTGCGGAAACCAGCGTTCCAGATCCTTCACCCAGTGGTCATCGAACATGCTGCGATCGCGGACAAGTGACGCTTTGCCCTCAATCGAGATGAACATGCCGGGCCTGCCGAGCATGCTCGGCGCTTCGCAAAAGGCGAGCGTCACGCAAGGATCGCGACCGATGTCATTGATTTTTGAGGTGTTGTCATAAGAAAAGAAATAGCTATCGCCATCATACTCGGTGTCTCCGTTGTTGCTCATGGGGCGATTTGCGATTGCTCCGCTCGATGTCTTCGTCGACATCATGCAAAAATCTATCTTGCGCATCTTTTCGGATAAATCTGCGAGTGACTTGCCTGCCATTTCAAAACTCCCATACAGAGCTGCGGATGGGCGGATCCTTGTCCGTGAGATGGAAACGGTCGTTGTAAAGAAAGGTTCGCCACCACTGAGAAAAGGAGTGCCGAGAGCCTTCGCTCGCCCGCTCCTGCCGCGGCCACACGGTATGATTGTGCGCTCTACCGGAGCCGCCTTGTCGGCGCATCGTTCAACGGCTTGTTCCTGCGCTTGATAATTCGACTGCGCTCCTGCCGGTTCTCTTTAAAGCTATCCAAGGCCGCCAGAGCCATCCCGAGCTACAAGTCGAACGGATTCCTCGCTTCTTCGTCGGGCGGCGCGGCGGTCAGCAGCACCGCCGATTTTCTGCCGCTCCGGCATCCGGGATCGATGAGCTTAATGGCCCTGCAAAACAAGGGTCTGTACCGGCAGCAACAGCGCTTGCAGCCGTAAGATCATCGCGTGGACGAGCCCGACAGTGTCCACGACATGCAGGAAGATCCAGCGCAAGGTGCCGATATTCTTGTCGGCAAGCGCGTCGTGGTTATTCGTGTAGGCGTTGGCGATGCAGCTGCTTCCCGGGGGAACGCCGTTGAGGCCGCCGGTAAAAAGTGGCTCCATGAAGACGGTCAGAGTCCCAGGCTGCGATACCTGCCGGACGTCGAGCAGTTGGTCCGTCGGCCGATATTGACCTGCGGCGATGACGTCCTGAACCTCGGTTACAACCATCGGAATGATGGTGAACGGCCGGCCGATGCAAGTCGCCTCGGCGATCATTCCCGTCTTCAACACCTGCGCCTCGATCTGTCCGAAGCCGGCGATCAGGACGTTTTTGCCCGCACTTTCTGGGACCAGGATACCGGCGGGACGCAGCAGGGGGTTGACCACGTCGCCGCGACGCAGCGTGAATTGCTGCACCGTCCCGGTGACGCCGGCCCTGACGACGGTCTTGTCGAGATCGACCTGCGCCTGTTTTTCGGCCGCCTGAGCACTCGCCTTTTGAGCCGGCAGAAGTTCTTCGATCTGCGTTTGCAAGGTCTGCTTTTTGGCGATGTCTGAATCGAGCGCACCCTTTCGACTATCGATGTTGGTTTCAAGCCTCTCAACCTCGCGCCTGGCAACGGCGTCGTTCTTCAAGAGCTGCGCCTTCATCTCGTATTCGTCGACGGCCGTTTGGTAGTCTCCCTGGGCTTGCTTGATCTCGCCGTCGGCGCTTGCAAGCTCGCTCTGAGCCACTTTCATTGCGGCGTCGACTTCGGCGATCTTGCGCCTGGACGCATCGAGCGCGGCCTGCTGGGCGTCACTGTTGAGTCTGAACAGCGGATCCCCAGCCTGGACCTTCTGGTTGATCCCGACATAAACCTCTTCCACGCGCCCGCCTGTTTCCGGCAGAATTGTTACGGTGCGGAATATCGCGGTGACATTCGACGTCGATGGATGGAAGTAGAAGATCATAGTGATCAGCGAAATCGTCAGCAGGAGACAAGCAGAAATGCCCCAGCGCAGCTCGTACCACACGCTATAGAGCGTGATTTCGCGGCCGATCCGCTTTCCTTGGCCGTAGCGTCGGTAGAGATAGTCTGGAACGATCGTCAGCAGGGAACACAGGATCAGTTCGAACATGGCTCAGATGCCCTCTCCGTGGGAGTCCACCTTCGATTCTGACACGATCGGTTCTTCTCGAACCAGCGCTGGGTCTCCTGTCGACTGGACGTCACGGCCGGAAAGTTTCCCGAGCGACCGGGCAATAGAGTAGAGCGGTGTCGAGAAGTCCGGAAATTCGATGAAAGCCAGCAAGAGACCGGCAATCCAGAAAAGATGGTTGTGCGTGAACAACGAGATCAAACCCAGCACCGCCACGATTTCCAGCTGGATCTTGCTGGTCTTATGCGCCATTCGCTCTGGAAGCGCATGGAGCTGAAAATAGAGATTGCCAATAACGAGGACCATGACCAGGAGAAAGATAGCGACCGCCACGAAAAGATAGTCGGTCTGCCCAGGTGCGGTGATGAAGACTGGCAGGTGCTCAATCGCGGCAGGATGGATTTCTTGGTCCATGTCGGAAGTCCCATCGAAGGATCGTTGTTCCTGTCGTACCTGTAGAGACATAGCAAATTCCAGCGAGCTGAACAGGGAATTTTTCGATTACGACCGGCGGTGGTTCCCGGAACTTTCTGGCTGGTCGGTCCTCGCGTTCGCAGACCACTCCAAGCGCCATAGTGGCTCAGAAGCCAGCGGAGGTCTAAGATGTAGCGGGAGCGGGGACGGAGCCATGAAATACTTTACGATGGTCGATTACGTGATCGAAGGCGTCTTCGACACCATGAGAGAGGCTCTTGCCGACGTCGAATGTCGCAAAGCCCTGGGCTACACCGCCCGTATCAAATTGATACCCGAGGACACGCCGGAAGTCCGCGAGGAACTGGCTAAGGAGCAGAGGCGGCGCTATGACGAGGCGGAGCAATTGGTGAATGGGCAGATCAAGACAGCGCAACGCCGAATCATGCAGCGTAGGGCACAAGCCAAGGCCAACAAGATCGGGCTCGGGTTTGGGATGTTTACCGGTGTCACCGTCCTGGTTTTCATTTTGCTCTAGACTGATAATAACTTTTCGATGATCGGCCGACTGAGCGCCGTCTTCCTCCACGCGGATGCGCGCGGTTCGGCAGAAAAGCCGGTCGTGAGCAAAATTAGGGCGCTGTTGCAAAAATTCCGTTGATACCCGAAAGAGCGCTGTCAATTTTCAGCGAGACTTTTGATGATGATTTGTTGTTTGCGGGTGCCGTTCTCTCGCTCATCGCGGCGCTCGCAACCTTCCTTGTCGAGATGCTGGCGGCGGGTCAAAGTATGCTGCGCCAGATCCCCAGGGGCCAGCGTCGTAGACGATAACCGAGCGAAACGCGTCCGACCGTCAACTGTACTTCCCTCGAAATCGAGGCGACGGCCTAGGGCTGGCTGGCGGATGAATACCGTGCGGCGCACCTGGAATGAGCGCCGATAGCCAGGGCGAAAAAGCAAACCCCCGGTATCGCCCGTCACACTCTCGACGCCGGATTTGGCCTGCCCCCAACCAGGCGAGGGACAAGGGCACCCGAATTACGTCTTGGCCGAATTGCGCCGCATAGGCTCTGGCAGGAGCTGGATTGCGCTCCTTCAAGGAAATTCAGTGATCTCGTCGCAGGGTGGCATCAAAAAGCACGTCTATGCTTTCCTTTGCAGCCGCCGAAGGCTTTCGAACATCACAGAGAAATTTGGGGGCGGGGTCTCTCGTCTTGAATACGACGTATTGCTCATTATATATAGGGCATCGACTTTTGCTTTTTGAGCTTTGCTTTGCGTTATGTGACGCAGCTGGCGAACCTTTTCTTACAGACATCGATCATTGACTGCCGACGGCTCTCGTCGGGCAGCAACTATTCGTGCGATTGAAAAGGATAATCGTCATGAACACAGGTATCGTTAAGTTTTTCAACACCACTAAAGGCTTCGGCTTTATCCAGCCTACGGACGGCAGCAAGGACATCTTCGTTCACATTTCCGCCGTCGAGCGCTCAGGGATGAGTTTCCTGTCTGAAGGCCAGAAGCTCAGCTTCGACGTCGTCGAGGATACCCGTTCGGGCAAGAGCGCCGCTGAAAACCTCCAAGCCGCCTAAAGAAACCATCGGTCGTTTGCCAGGGATGTACTGGCATCGACCGAACATTTCAAAAGTCGGAACTCCCTTCCTTTCCTCGTTTTCAGAGATAGTGATCGAATGAAAAAGACAAATGCCGACCAGCAAATCCAGCGGGCCCTCCGTCAGGTGAAGAACACCAGTGGCGGCGGTCACCTTGGCGGAACGAATTTCGGCCAATCGTACGATGCGAAGACATCATCTGCCAAAGGCAAATCCGACGGTAGCCGTAAAAATTCCCGCAAAGCTTGATCGCTTGCTGGAGAAGGTAGCTTTAATGGGAGGTAGATCATGACCATCACGAAAGAAGCGTTTTTCAACCCTGCCAAACTTTCTGCCGACGCGAAAGCGACGCAGATGAATGCGACGGTTCGCAATATTCTCGAAGCCGAAGTGGCGGAACGCGACAAGAAAACGCAAAAGCTCCGGGCGCTCAGACTGGCGCAGCCTGTCGTAGAGCCGTCCAGAAAAAGGAAGCCTTAGAACGCCGGCAGCCTAACCTTTCGCCTCCCTGACCACGGATGTACTGGCATGGAGATGAGATGGAAGCACAGAGGAGCCGGATTCATGTCCGGTTCCATGCTGCGGTGTAGGCACGCGAAAGCTAAGGGCGAAATTACAAAAATCTGGGAGCCAAGGAAATTGAAGGAGACCGTTTCTGAGTACGAAAGAGAAAGTCAGCGCGAATTCCCTAGCCATTTCGGTGGAGTTGACGCCGTCTCACGTTAGAGCCTTGAAGCTTGCGAAGGATGGCGATTTGCATTCCCAAGATGGCAAGTCCTGGACACATCTTGACGCTACCATCACCTACGCAAGGTCAGACCGGTTCAAAGAGCGTCCAATCAAGGTGAAGTCGGTCACAACGGCGACGGTGGAGCGGCTTACGGAACTTGACCTCCTTCGCACTCTCGATCGATCCGATGGTGCGGCGCATTCGCCTCACGGTATTACCATGGCGGGCAAGCTTTGGCTTCTGAAGCACAAGTGAAGCATGGAAATCTCCCTCGCGCGACGAGGGCGAGCGTGACGTTTATCGACGAAGTCGATTGCCAAAGCTGCGGAGCGTGCTGCTCATACTCATCCGAGTGGCCCAGGTTCACCACGGAAGCCGATGACGATCTGGATTTGGTCCCCGGCTACTATGTGGCAGCTGATCAAGGCGGGATGCGCTGCGAAGGCTCGCGATGTTCCGCGCTGGCGGGTGAAGTAGGCATAAGCACGGCATGCCTTGTCTATGAAGTTCGGCCGGATGTTTGCCGAGCTTGTGTTCCTGGTGATGATGCTTGTCAGACCGCGCGGGCTAAATTTGGTTTCTAGCTGGCAGGCCTAAGGTTCTTTTCGCGATTAGCCTTAGACGCGCACCGGGCAATGGGCGACGGGTGCGTACCAAGGGCGCGGTACATTACATTTTTTAGATGTATCGAGGGGCAGCGGAGGTCACGCGACGGGGCCGGAGGCACATAGCCCCTGCTATCGGGTGGAACGGGTGCTTCGCCATTCGGCGACATCCTCCTTTTGAACCCATCTTGTGTCTTCATCCTCTGCGCGACCATGCTCCAGCTTAAAGGTGACAACCTCGCCGAACGTTCGTCGGCCATAGGAGGGGTCACTTCGGCCCCGATCCTGACCCCGCCGCATTTCAATTTGCTATCTGGAGATCAAAGGCTTACGCTCATATAACGAGGGGTCAGCCTTCGGTGCCACAATCTGACGGCTGAACTGCTCCGAACGCCAGATTGCTGTTTGACGAACGAGACTACTGTGGCTGACGCAGCTGCGCGGCGTCTCGAAATGAGATCAGGCGTCGCCTGTGCTCATCCCACAAAACCAGTTTTACACAGCGCAGGCTCTGCATCATGGTGATGCGGCCAATACCGGCCAATGCCGGGTGGTCTCTCAACACCTCCGGAAGCCTGTAATAGGGGACCCTGCTCGACAGGTGGTGAACGTGATGGATACCGATGTTGCCGGTGATCCAGCGAAGAGCCAACGGCAGGTCGTAGTGCGATGCACCATGAAGGGCCGCATGTGGAAATTGCCATTCCGGTTCTCTCGACCAATGGGTTTCTTCAAACTGATGTTGCACGTAGAAGAGCCAGATGCCCGCGGTTGCGGCCAGCATGGCGACGGGCAGATGCACCAGCAGGAAGGGCAGGATTCCGATTGCCCATATCAATATCGCGGAGCTGAGCGCGATCGCCAGATTTGTCGCCATGGTGGATATCCAAGGCAAGGAACCGGATCGCATCATGCCGAAGGGTAGCCGCTGCTTGAACAGGAACAGCCATGCGGGGCCGATGCCAAACATGATTGCCGGATGCCTATACAGGCGATAGCTGAGCCGACCGATCCAGGAACGCCGGTCATACTCCAATACCGTTAGCGTTGTTATATCGCCAACGCCGCGCCCCTCGAGATTTCCCGCCAAGGCATGATGCTCGGCATGCGCCCGGCGCCAGTAATCATAGGGCGTAAGCGTCAGGACGCCGATCACGCGGCCCGTCCAGTCGTCAATACGGCGACGGGCAAAGAAGGAGCCGTGGCCGCAATCGTGCTGGATCATAAACAAGCGAAGCAGAAAGGCGGCTGCGGGAACAATCAGAACTAGCCCGGCCCAGTAGCCGTAGTGAACCGCCGCCAAGGCACCAGCCCAGCAGAACGCAAATGGAATGGCCGTTACTGCAAGTTCGAAAACGCTGCGTCTGAGATGCGGCTGGCGATACATGGCGAGGATTTTGAGCCAAGCCTTTTCATCGGACAGGGGTGGGCTTCGATCGCGGTGGAGGGGCTCGGTCAAAGAATAGTTCCACCAATGGCAATGAATGATGAGAATGCAAGTGCTATCACAACGGCGGATTTAATGAGGAAAAGCGGGTAGTCGAAGCGATAGATTGGATGAAAAGAGTTCATCGCTGCTGGATCTCCTGAGGTTCGGAATGTTGTCGTAGGGACGCTCGCTTGATAAATGGTGCGCGGCCGCTTGGCGCGTTTCCTTTTGGCTTCATCTCTTGTGCTTGCCGCCCTGCAGGCTGCTTTCCGTGGCGTCCTTTTTCTGATTGGCGAAGGTCGTCTCAACCCTCACCGGCGCCATTTCCTGTTTAGGCTTCCGCGTCTCGCGGTTGCTTCGCATTTGTCCTTTGGCCATTGGTTCGATCCTCTCAATTGAAATCGGGCTTTCCGTTTTTGTCATGAGGCGTGATTGGTGGCATCACCGCCTTCCTGAGATTTTTCCGATGCGGCATCGGAAATCCCGGCCTCGTATCGGGTTATCAATCTTCGGCGCGTCGGAGAACGACGCGGTCGCGAAGCGGCGGTATGTCATGGGATCTTTCTGCGGGCGCAGCGCTTGATGCGGCCTGAATAGCACTGATTGCCATTGGTTGATAGAAGCGGCCAGAAATATTATCGGGAGATAAAACTCACAGAAATTAGTTGCGGTCCAATAACAGTAACGGAATGTGACATAATTCGTGGGCGAAGGCGGACAGCCGGCGAAGTTGACACCGTTGTGCAGAAGCTTACTTTCTGCGCAAGGAGATGTTCATGGCAAAGCACGATACTGGCTTCCGATTGATGTCGGAAGCAGTCCAGGCTTGGTACCGTTTCTATGCAGAGTCACCTGAAAATCATGCATCCCAGGTCCTGTGCAACGCGGCGATCGACCTTTATCACGACGGATACCTGACGGTTGACGCCATCGCGGCCTCCCTCATCGGAACATACGTTGGGATCTGTTCGACGAAGGTGAACGCGCCGACTTCCGCATCGATTCACTAACGTCGTCGGTTCAAGCCCGACCAAATAGCGTTGGAACCAGCCATTCCATTCAAACGCAAAGGCCGCCCGAGAACGGCCTTTGCGTGCTGCTTGCCGACTTTGAGCAAGCTGCATGAGCTTCTTGTCAGTGGCCTCTTCTTCGGCAAGAGGTGATTGCAGAAATGGCACGCTATCTTCAAACCGAGCTGGTCAGCCCATGCGATCAGAGTACTGTAGCGAGCGATTTGCTGAGCTAGTTGCCGTTGATCAACGGGCGACTGTTAAGTCCAAAAATCACCCCTTTTGAGGTGAACCGCGAGGCGTTCATTGTCGCTTCTGCATCCGAACCTTTTTTCACACAGGCGGTGAGAGGTAGACAGACGTACAACAACCGCCAGCAGTCTTCGATCCATGGTTGCTCCCCATAATATACTCTTGGCCGTCATGGGTTGCATGGCGAAAACCCGACGCTCTGACGCGCGTCAGCGTTATAGACCGGGACAATTTCCATAATTTCGACAGTCCGAAATCGATAGGTTACTCCGTAAGAAACTATGAACACAAATTCATCTTCGAAAGTTAGTCCGGTACAAGCAAAGTTACGCTCACTGCCACCTTCAAATATGGATACGACTAGCATGCAATTCCTCATGAAAACCGTTTGTGCGAGTCAATTAGCTTGGCGTACGGCGACAACGGAACTGTTATGCCTCGGCGTCGCAAGGAGCCTTTTGGTTTGAAGCTTTCTCATTCCCAGATATTCGGGAATTACGCACGAGATGGATATGCGGGGCGTATTTTAACCTTATCAACACTGCGCGATGCCATGCCCCCAAAGTAATCATCAGATTCAAGGCTAAAGCAGCGTTGCGGCCCTTTAGAGGCCACACCTTTGGAATTGTTGGGAGGCCTTTTTCTGTGACCCCAGCCGACAAAGTCCGTGTTCAGTAGTGGTTAGGCCAAGGGATAACCCGCTCGAGGTCTCGGACGATATCAGCTTCCAATTCAGCGACCATCGTCTCGTACTCCTCGATATAAAAGCGGTCAGCACCATCACGCCGGAAGTTGTCTAAGGCGATACAAGCCTCGTCGTAGTCTTCAAGAAGATTGCAAAAGAACGGCCAAGAGCTGGACGCGGGCAGTTTCTGGAGCAGATGGCGTTGCGCAGGCAGCTTGAGCATCAATCGACGCAATCCACATTGCGCGGTCCTGCTGCTGCCGTCTGTCTCCATCCGATCGTTCCCCAATGGCGATCCTCTACCCAATAACAGTGTAGCAACCGCGGACCGCCACGGAAGTAAATTACGGTATGTTCTGTTTCCGTGCCCGTTCTAACCCGGTGAATTAGCGAGGCCTTTTTTGGT
>NZ_KB897862.1:0-44622 GCF_000377185.1 Rhizobium sp. 42MFCr.1 | reverse complement strand
GGATGCCGAACAGGTAGCCAATGAACAGCGCCTTGAACATCAAGGTCGGATCGAGCGGCGGGCGGCCGTTGTCGGCGCAATAAAGCCCCGCAACACGATCATGGATGAAGGAAAAGTCGATCACCGCGTCGATCTTGCGCAGCAGGTGATCCTTCGGCACCAGACTGTCGAGCGTCACCATCTCAAGAGCCGTCTGGGTGGGGGCAGGTTTCTTCAACATGTCCCAATGAATCACAAACCCCCAGACGGTGCCAGGGGTTTGTCAGCAATCTGAGGGCGCCCGAAGGCGCCCTTTTTCATTTCTGCAGTTGGCCCCGCATTGGGTGGCCCTTGTAGACGCCGAGGATGCGCACCTTCTCGGAAAAGAAGCGCAGCTCCTCCAATGCACGCCGGACATTCGGATCGTTCGGGTGACCCTCAATGTCAGCATAGAACTGCGTTGCGACGAACTTGCCGCCGAGCTGATAGCTCTCCAGCTTGGTCATGTTGATGGTGTTGGTCGCAAAGCCGCCAAGCGCCTTGTAGAGTGCGGCCGGGATGTTTCGGACGTTGAAGACAAACGTCGTGACGAGCTTCTCCTCGGCCGAGCCGCGATGCGCCCATTCCTCGTCGCGTGAAAGGATGACGAAGCGAGTGACATTGTTTTCCGTGTCCTCGACATTCTCGGCAACGATGTCGAGACCGTAGAGATCGGCGGCAAGGCGCGGCGCCAGCGCCGCCATCGAGCGGTCCCCGGTTTCCTTGACGAGCTTTGCAGCACCTGCCGTGTCGCCAGCGATCACCGGCTTCCAGCCGTGCGAACGCACGATCTTGCGGCACTGCCCAAGGGCGTGGATGTGGCTGTGAACCGTGCGGATCTCATCCTTGGTGACGCCCGGGAGCACCATCAACTGGAAGCGGATCGGCATGAAATACTCGCCGATGATGTGCAGGCGCGACTCCGGCAGCAAGTGATGAATGTCGGCGACGCGGCCAGCGATCGTGTTCTCGATCGGGATCATTCCGATATCGGCATCGCCATTCTCGACCGCCACGAAGGCATCCTCGAACGTCTGGCACGGCAGCGGCTCCATGGTCGGAAACATGTCACGGCACGCCATGTCGGAATTCGCGCCGAACTCACCCTGGAAGGCGATCCTGTTGGTGGTGATGTTCATGGAAAATCCGTCACTTCGTTCTTGCGGAGAGAATGCGCCGCGCCTTTTCAAGGTCGGCGGGAGTATCGACACCGAGCGGAACCGTGTCAACGATCTCGACATCGATGCGCATGCCGGCTTCCAGCGCGCGCAGCTGCTCCAGCGACTCGCGCTTTTCCAAGACCGATGGTCCGAGCGTAACGAAACGCTCCAAGGCCGAGCGGCGGTAAGCATAGAGGCCGATATGGTGATAAAGCGGTCCATCACCGTAGGGTGCCGTCGTGCGAGTGAAGTAGAGCGCCTTCAGGCGGCTTTCCGAGATCGGCGAGCCGACGACCTTGACGATATGCGGTGCCGTCTTGTCGGCCTCGTCCTCGATCTCGATCGTCAGTGTTGCGATGTCGACGCTCGGATCCTCCAGCGGGCGCAGCGCGGCGCGAACGGTTTCCGGCTCGATCGTCGGCAGATCGCCCTGCACGTTGACGACGAACTTGGCTTTCCCCTCCGGATCCACCTTCATGAGCGCCTCGTAAATGCGATCCGAACCGGACTGATGATCCTTGCTGGTCATGATGACTTCAAAGCCTGCCGCGGCCACGACATCATGGACCTGTTGGTCATCAACCGCGACAACGACGCGGCCAATTTCGGCTTCCTTCGCCCGCAGCGCCACCTGCACGATCATCGGCAGCCCGCAAATATCGGCGAGCGGCTTGCCTGGAAGACGGGTCGATGCCATGCGGGCCGGGATCAGCACGAGCACGTCATCTAAATTTGGACTGGTCATTGTTCGGGCCTTCTAATCCGGGCGGAAAGGTGTCAAAAAGTCTCACGCAACAGGCCATTTAGACTGTTGCAACGAATAGCCAAAAGACATAGGTTCCGCGCGATTTCAAGATGGTCCGGTTTTATGTCTGCCGGCTGCAAGGGGAGCATTGCAGATGAATTCATACGTGAATATGGCTGTGGGGGCACTGCTCGGAACGGTTTTCGTTCTGATGACCGTCTCCATCGCGTCGGAGGGAATCTTTCATTCGGAGAGCCCGGAGAAGGAAGGTTTCGCGATCGTCGCCGAAGAGGCCGCTGCCGCTGGTGGCGGCGAGGCCGCACCGGCTGCAGCCGTTCCGATCGCACAGCTACTTGCAAAGGCAGACGCCAAGGCTGGCGAGGCTGTTTTCAAGAAGTGTCAGGCCTGTCATGACGCGACCAAGGGGGGACCGAACAAGGTTGGTCCGAACCTCTTCGGTCTCGTCGATCGTCCGATCGCCACGCATGAAGGTTTTGCCTACTCGTCGGGCATGAAGGACTTCTCCAAGGGCGGCAGCGAGAAGTGGACCTTCGATCATCTGAACCACTTCCTGGCAGCACCGAAGAAGTACGTTGCCGGCACGGCAATGGGCTTTGCCGGTCTTCCGAAAGACACGGATCGCGCCAACGTCATCCTTTACCTTCACACGCTGGCCGATTCGCCGGTTCCGCTTCCGGATCCGAACGCACCGGATAGCGCGACGCAGTAAGTCGCTGCTCGGTTCCAGACGAAAATCGAAGCCCGGCTGACGCCGGGCTTTTTCTTTGCCTAGCCGCCGAGCAAAAAGGCCCAGAACGAAACGGAGATGGCGCCAAGCGCCGTCGTTAGCGTGATCGTCGACGCTGCCAGGCTGTGGCCGACACCGAAACGGTTGGCGATCAGCCAAGCGTTGACGCCGGTTGGAACCGACGAAATCAGCACCAGGGCCGCCGTCCAGTCACTGGCAAGCCCGACCAGATGGCTCGCCGCCCAGACGCAGGCCGGCAACAGCAACAACTTGAAGGCGGAGGTGACGCTGGCGATGCCGGCGTTGCCTGAAATGCCGTATTTCTCAAGCGCCATGCCGAGCGAAATCAGCGCGACCGGCCCGGCGACACCGGCGATCTGATCGATTATGGCGCCTACCGGTCCCGGCATGGTGAGCCCTAACAGGTGCATGGCAGCACCGCCGGCCAAGCCGATCACCAGCGGGTTTTTGACGAGATTGTGGGCGATCTGGCGCACCACTTTGGCGATGCTGCGCTCCTTCTTGCCGGCGATCTTGTGCTCGGCGCGCTCCATCAGGATGGTTCCGATAATCATCATCACAGGCAGATGGACCGCGATCAGAATCGAGAGCGGCACGAGCCCCTTGTCACCGACCGTGCGCTGAACGAGCGGCAGTCCGATGAAGATGGTGTTGGCGAAGGCTGACGATACACCGGCAAGCACGCCAATGCGGTCATCGCGCCCGAAAAAGCGCGTCGCGGCGATATGGGCCGCGACCCAAGTCACTCCGACGCCCGAGAAATAGGCGATCCAGAGACGGAAGGGCGAGGCACCGTGAAAATCGGCGTTGGCGATCGTGCGGAACAACAACAGCGGCACGGCGATCTTGAAGACGAACTCGCTCAGCGCATCGCCGATCTCCGCCTTCATCAGCCGTAGTTTCACGGTCAGCCAGCCGATAAGGATCATGATAAAGATGGGAAGGACGTCGAAGATGATGGCTGACATTCAATGCGGCTGCCTTGCGAGGGAATAAGCATGCCTAGCAGCAAAACGGCCGTGATGACAAACCGCCAAAACATAAAAGCAAAAAAAGCGGGCTCTGCCCGCTTTTCCGCATCCGGTCCTGCCGGATAGCCGGTCTGCAATGCTGCCAGTTCATCCGTGGTCAGCGTTACTCCGGTATCGTCGAAGGGCGTCATTCCCTTCTTCATTGGCTGCCGCTCGGAAGCCGCTCATGCCAATGTCATTGAGGATGCTTATAGGACGGGGAAATGACATGCGGATGACGGATTCCCGCTATATGAAATGCGGAGGACCACCAGCCGCACGCTTATAGGTGGGACGCAACCGTGTCGTCTTGGCATGCGCAAGCTCAGAAGTCGGCCACGGCCACCAGAGCAACGCGGTGTCCCGCTGTATTTTCAAATGCTCTTGTGCCCACGGGCAAAATCGTGCGATGTCCGATGCCGGCTGGGGAGACCAACATGGGGGTAAATTTTGCCAACAGGTAAAGTCAAGTGGTTCAACCAGGACAAGGGCTTCGGATTCATCACTCCGGATGACGGCGGAACCGACGTCTTTCTTCACATCACGGCCGCTCAACGAGGCGGGATCGACACCGTGAAAGAAGGAATGGGCATAGCGTTCGAAGTCGCGCAGGACCGTCGAACCGGCAGAACGTCTGCCGACAATGTCCGGCAAGTTTGAAAACGGTCAGTGCGGCCGAAGGGCCGCACTGACTCCGCCGCTCGGAGACGACATGAAGCGTACTTTGGCTGCCTGCCTCGTCATTCTCTTTGCCGCCGGGCCATCATTTGCCGATGACGCGAGTTCCAAACTTTCATTTTTTTACGACAGCTGCGTTTCCTCTGGCCCGGACTTCGAGCGCACGGCTGAGCGTGCGAAAGCCGACGAATGGCCTTCGATGGCAGAGGATATGGCGCTGACCTTCACCCCGATGGAGAATCCGGAAGCGCTGGAAGGATGGATCGTCAGCGGCGGCGAAGCTGAGAGCTTTCAAGCGCTGGTGGTCTCGCGGGCGGATGTCGGCGGCAAAACCGTCGAAGGCTGCACGGTGGCACTGGGGGACGTCGACGCGGATGTTTTCGAGAAAGCGCTGGTCGAGAAGGTGAACGCTGTCTCGGCGGGTGAAGAGCAAGGGCAGGATCGCGTTTACAAGCGATATACCGCCACCATCAACGGGCGCAGCGAGGCGATCACCTTGACGCTCCCGCTCTATGCAAAGGGTTCCGATCAGATCATCGCCAGCACCGTGGCAGAGCAGCAGATCGAACACTAGCTCGCCGCCGTCGGCCATGCGCCCTTATCAGATGATATGAGATTTTAATGTCGGAGGCCCGTCGTCCGAATGGAACGGCTATGGCTTTGTCCGCATCCTGTGACGAGAGGTCACGAACCCCGGCCGCCCGTCGAGGGCATATTCACGTGCCCTGTTTGCCAACCAGCAGGAAACGTACATGCATCCCCAAAGGAAGCCATTTGTCGTGGAGATCAAGAAAACACGTCGTCTTTTTCCAGGGTCGCCATCAAAAAGCGACTTTCATTTGGAGAAAGCCAGCCCCGACGACGAAAAGCGCGCCCGCGAGGCTGCGCAGGGCACACGACCAAACGACGAAAGATAGTAAATTAGGATGGTAAGCAGGAACCTCCCCCATGAGTATTTCTTCCTCAACGGCGCACTTTCCGACGGACCGGTTATCGGCCATATCGACGGCACACCGATCCCCGCTCGCGTAGTCGACACCAGGGGCAGCCGCTATCGTTTTGTTGGAATTGCCCGTCGTGATCGACGTGGCAGGCTCGATGTCACTGCCTTGCGCAAGAACGAGTGGCTCGTAAAGCCCGACCTGATCTATGCTGCCGCTGCTTGAGACGCGCCTTTTGAACGCCGCGGTCACGGGGGGGCGGCCGGCGACATTTGACCCGTCACAGTGCATTTTTGCGATGAGATAGACGGCCCAGCGGCATTTCCGCTTCCCATGCGGCGAAAATTCGCTAAGACCGGTCACCGGCTATCACCTAACCCGGGACCTTCCCTTTCATGACCAAATTCGATGTTCTGACTGTCGGCAACGCGATCGTCGATATCATCGCGCGTTGCGACGACCAGTTCCTCATTGACAATGAGATCACCAAGGCCGCGATGAACCTCATCGATGCCGAGCGCGCAGAACTTCTCTATGCGCGCATGGGACCGGCGGTGGAGGCCTCCGGCGGCAGCGCCGGCAACACGGCCGCGGGTGTGGCGAGCTTCGGCGGCAAGGCCGCCTATTTCGGCAAGGTCGCGGAAGACCAGCTCGGCGAAATCTTCGCGCACGATATCCATGCGCAGGGTGTTCACTATCAGACACAGCCGAAGGGGACATTCCCGCCGACCGCGCGCTCGATGATCTTCGTCACCGAAGACGGCGAACGCTCGATGAATACCTACCTCGGCGCCTGCGTCGAGCTCGGGCCCGAAGACGTCGAGGCCGATGTCGTCGCCCAGTCCAAGGTCACCTATTTCGAAGGCTACCTCTGGGATCCGCCGCGCGCCAAGGAAGCGATCCGCGAATGCGCCCGTATCGCCCACGAGAACGGCCGTGAGATGTCGATGACGCTTTCCGACAGCTTCTGCGTCAACCGCTATCGCGGCGAATTCCTCGACCTGATGCGCTCCGGCACCGTCGACATCGTCTTCGCCAATCGTCAGGAAGCGCTGGCGCTCTATGAAACCGACGACTTCGAAGAAGCGCTGATCCTTATCGCCAAGGACTGCAAGATCGCGGCCGTAACGATGAGCGAGAACGGCGCCGTGATTCTCAAGGGCAGCGAGCGCTTCTACGTGGATGCTATCAAGATCAGGGAACTGGTCGACACCACAGGCGCGGGCGATCTCTTTGCCGCCGGCTTCCTCTATGGCTACACACAGGGTCGGACGCTGGAAGACTGCGGCAAGCTCGGCTGCCTCGCGGCTGGCATCGTGATCCAGCAGATCGGCCCGCGGCCGATGAAGTCGCTGGCCGAGGCCGGCAAGCAGGCGAACCTTATTTAAAGGCTTCGCCTGGATAAGCGCCCCAGATTTCCGACTGCGCCACCCATCCTTCGGCGCCGTCTATCTTGGCAAAGCACCAGTCGCCATTGCACTCGCCGATGTTCATCATGACGCCGGGCTCGAGCTTGGCGACGACGCTTGCCGACGGCTGGGCATCGCGGCGCATGTTGACGTAGACAGACTTACCCTTGCCCTTCATCCACGGGGCGGCGATTGCCGCACGCGAGCCCGACAGCAGCGATTGGTTGACCCAACCCTCGGTGCCGTCGGCATCGCGGATCTGGCGCCAGTTGTCGTATTCCTGAATGATTTCGACCGGCAGGCCGGCCTTCAGATACATCCATGAGGCCGCATAGTCGGTGCCAGGGCCGATGCGCAGGTTGACGCGCTTGGACTTGAGCGTGACGAAGCGCGGCAGCGGCAGGCCACTCGGTCCCTTTGCAGCCTGTGCGGAGGCCATTTCAGCCGTTCCCGCAGAAAGCACGAAACCGATCGCAAGGGCGAGGCAAGATTTCAGGACTTTGCTATGCATGGGACTTCCGTTTGCTCAGAGGAGGGCAGGACTGCTGCCTGATTCCGGGAATTCGACATTCCTGCGCACGCTGAGCGAGTTTTGTTTGTCTTCGCGCGCGGGTCTGGTAGAAATTCCCCGGAACGGGAAAATTATCCCGCGTCTTGGTTAAGGACCTCTGAACAAGTTAGCGCCGGCGCACATGACGACGAAGAAAAAACCGAAGGTCTACATCACGCGGAAGCTGCCCGATGCGGTCGAGACGCGCATGCGCGAACTCTTCGACGCGGAACTCAATATCGACGATGCACCGCGCTCCAAAGCCGAGCTGATCGCCGCCGTCAAAAGCGCCGACGTGCTCGTTCCGACCGTCACCGACCGGATCGATGCCACGGTGATCGAGGAGGCCGGGCCGCAGCTGAAATTGATCGCCAGCTTCTCGAACGGCACCGATCACATCGACGTCGAGGCGGCGGCTCGCAAAGGCATCACCGTCACCAATACGCCGAACGTGCT
Organism: Rhizobium sp. 42MFCr.1; assembly: GCF_000377185.1. Taxonomy (NCBI): domain Bacteria; kingdom Pseudomonadati; phylum Pseudomonadota; class Alphaproteobacteria; order Hyphomicrobiales; family Rhizobiaceae; genus Rhizobium; species Rhizobium sp. 42MFCr.1. The sequence goes on along the minus strand of NZ_KB897862.1, from coordinate 36,886 downwards.
GACCGAAGACACCGCCGACATGACCATGGCGCTGATCCTCGCCGTTCCGCGCCGCTTGGGTGAAGGCGCGCGGGTGCTGACCGACCATCCCGGCGAGTGGCCCGGCTGGTCGCCGACCTGGATGCTCGGGCGACGGATCCACGGCAAGCGCATCGGCATCGTCGGCATGGGGCGGATCGGGACCGCCGTTGCGCGCCGCGCCAAGGCTTTCGGCCTCTCGATCCACTATCACAACCGCAAGCGCGTCAACCCGGCGACCGAAGATGAGCTGGAGGCGACCTACTGGGAGAGCCTCGACCAGATGCTCGCCCGCGTCGACATCGTTTCTGTCAATTGCCCCTCGACACCGGCAACGTTCCATCTGTTGTCGGCCCGCCGTCTGGCGCTGCTGCAGCCGACGGCCTACCTCGTCAACACCGCCCGCGGCGACGTGATCGACGAAGCGGCACTGATCAAGAGTCTGCGGGAGGGAAAGCTGGCGGGCGCCGGTCTCGACGTCTTCGAGAATGAACCGGCGGTCAATCCGAAGCTCGTCAAGCTCGCAAATGAAGGCAAGGTCGTACTTTTGCCGCACATGAGCTCGGCGACGATCGAAGGCCGCATCGACATGGGCGACAAGGTGATCATCAACATCCGCACCTTTATCGATGGCCATCGCCCGCCGAACCGCGTGCTGCCGGGCCGCTAGGCCGGAACAGGCTTGCGCATCTCGATCGATGTCGTCCTGGTGAATCCGGGATGGGCATTTTCAGCAGTCTTCTCAAATCCCCAGCGGATAAAGACATCGTGGTTTTCGACAAGCTCGATGCGCGTTTCGAGCCTCAGTGATGGCAGGGAGTGGGACCGCGCCACTTCTTCCGAGACCGCCAGCAGCCGACGGCCGATACCCCGGCCCTGCGCGTCGGGCGCGATCGCCAGCTTGCCGACATAGAGGCAGGCTTCTTCTGGTCGCAGAAAGACACAGCCACATAAAGCATCGCCTTCCGTTGCCGCATAGGCGATTTCAGAACGCGCCTTATCGGCAAGCGTCGTCGGCGTGAGCTTCAAGGCGGAGGATGGCGGATCGATCCGGTCGTTCATATAGGCGAACGACGACAGGACTAGCGCCAGCAACTCCTCCCAGCGTTGAAAGTCTTCATCGATCCGAATGATGTTCATGACGCCGGGCTCTGTTTCTGGCGACGCCTCTTGTAGCGGATCGTGTCGAAGCGGGCGGCAAGCGCATCATAGAGCAGCAGCCGTCCAATCAGCGGTTCGCCCGTGCCGGTGACGAGCTTGATCGCTTCCATTGCCATCAGCGTGCCGATCACGCCGGTCAGCGCACCGATGATGCCGGTCTCCGCACAGGCCGGGATCAGACCAGCCGGCGGCTTCTCGGGGAAGAGATCGCGATAGGTTGGGTTCGGTGTGCCATCCTCCGCCGTCTCGTAGGGCTTGAGCACTGTGACGGAGCCATCGAAGCGACCAACCGCGCCTGTCACCAAGGGGATTTGCGCAGTCTCGGCAGCGTCGGCCGCCGTATAGCGCGTATCAAAATTGTCGGAGCCGTCGATCAGCAGATCGAAGCCTGAGAGATGGCGGCGCGCCGTGTCAGGCGAGAAGCGCTCTTCGAAGCGGATCACGTTGACGTGCGGGTTCAACCTTGCAATCGCTAAGGCGGCGCTCTGCGTCTTCAGTTCGCCGATCGTGCCGGAATCGTGGATCACCTGCCGCTGCAGGTTGGAAAGCGAAACGCGGTCGTCATCGGCGATACCGAGCGTGCCGACGCCGGCGGCTGCGAGATATTGCAGGACCGGCGCTCCCAGCCCACCGGCACCGATGACAAGCACGCGGGCGGATTTCAGTTTCTGCTGGCCTGCGCCACCGATCTCGGGAAGCAGGATATGGCGCTGATATCGCGCGATTTCTTCCGGGCTGAGCGGTTCCATGGGCGCGATGCTAGCATGGCCTTTGGTTGAGGGGGAAGCGGCATCGGTCATTCGAAAACCTTTCCATCGGCGACGGTGAAGAATTGCGCGCGCTCGCCGAGAGCGGAAAACATGGCGCAGTCCGTGCCTGTCATGAAGGCCTGGCCGCCGAGCGCGTCAATGAGGTCGAAAAGCGCAGCACGCCTGCCTTCGTCGAGATGCGCGGCAATCTCATCAAGCAAGAGAATCGGCGCATGGCCCGTGAGATTAGCCACCAGACGGGCATGGGCAAGAATCAGTCCGACCAGCAGCGCCTTCTGCTCGCCGGTGGAACAGCGCGATGCTTCCATCTGCTTTTGCCGGTGGCGGACAAGCAGATCTGCGCGATGGGGGCCGTCGAGCGTGCGGCCGGCCGCGGCATCGCGGTAGCGGCTCTCGGCAAGCATAGCCGCATAGTCATCCTCAAGATCAACGGCGGGGCGCGAGAACTGACCATCCATAAAGCCCGCAAGCTCCAGCGCAGCGGCGGGAAAGGGCGAGGTTTCGTGCGTCTCGTCGATGAGGCGGGCAAGAAGACTGAGCATCTCCTGGCGTGCCATCGCCATGGCAATGCCGAGGCTTGCCATCTGCTGTTCGAGGCCGGAGAGCCAGGCGGGATCGAAGCGACGCTCGTCGAGCAGCTTGTTGCGGCTGCGCATGGCGCGCTCGAAATCGCTGGCACGGCGGCCATGGGCCGGATCGAGCGACAGCACGAGCCGATCAAGGAAACGGCGGCGCTCGGACGAACCACCGGTGAAGAGGCCATCCATCGAGGGCGTCAGCCACAGGAGACGGAGATGGTCGGTCAGTTCATCGGCCGACTTTGCAGGCGTGCCGTTGATCCGCAGGCGGCGGGAAATGCTGTCGTCGGTGGTATCGACACCCGTGCCGATTTCCACCTCGCCTTCTATGCCATCGAGCTCCGCGAAGATCGAAAATCCGGCCGTCGCACCGACACGGGTGACATCGCCATAGGTGGCACGACGCAGGCCGCGGCCCGGCGACAGGAAGGATACGGCCTCCATCAGATTGGTCTTGCCGGCGCCATTGTCCCCCGTCAGCACCACATGCCGACCGTCGAGCGACAGCGAGACAGACGCATAGTTGCGAAAGTCGGTCAGCTTGAGACGGGACAGGGAGACCTTGTGCGGCATTCGATATCCGGATTCGTGGTGCCCGAGAGCTAAGCGCAACGGGGCCGGATGGCAAGGGTGCGGGTGTAGTCGGGATGCCGATGATGCATGGGTGCGCACCTGGATGTTGGCCACATGACCGGAGAATCGTATGATGACGTCGAGGTTGGGGGGACTTCGATGAGACGTTTGACGAAAACACGGATGGCGATCGGCGGTGTGGCGGTCTTGTTGGTCGCCTATCTGCTTGTCACTTATTTCCTCATTCCCGAAATATGGATCCATCGCGACGCCAGCCGTATTGCGGAATTCGGTCCAATGGTGACGACCACCAAGCAGGATATTCCCGGCGACCCCATCAATGTTGGGCTCGTCGGTTCGAAGGAGAACGTGCTTCGGGCATTTGCATCGGCTGGGTGGGACCCGGCCGACAAGATCACGCTGCGGACATCAGCCGAAATCGGCTTGAGCGTCGTGCTCGATCGGCCCGACCTCGACGCTCCCGTGAGCCCATTGCTGTTCGAGGGCCGCCAGCAGGATCTGGCATTTGAAAAGGCCGTGGGCAAGAGCGCCGACGAGCGCCACCACGTCCGTTTCTGGCAAACCAAGAGCAGCGGTGCAGATGGGCAACCGCTGTGGCTTGGATCGGCGAGTTTTGATCGCGGGGTAGGCTTCAGCCACGATACCGGCCAGATCACCCATCACATCGCGCCTGATGTCGACGCTGAGCGAGATCTTGTTATCGGCGATCTTCAGGCAGCCGGGCAATTGTCGTCGACTTACGAGATCGCGGGCATCGGCGCCACGAGGACCGGCCGCAACGGTGGCGGCGATCCCTATTTCACCGATGGAAAGGCGCTGATCGGCGTGCTGCGCGCTGTCGGCGCCCCTTAACGCGCTTCGCCTCGCGCACCTTCATCGTCGCCAATTTGCGGTTCCAAATAGCGTCGAATAGTTGAAAAATGCGGGCCGAATCGCGAGAGGTGCGCCGTTGAAGATAGCCGCAGCACAGACCATCGTTTCGCCTGACATTACCGCGAATGGCCGAACAATCCGGAGCATGATTGCGGCCACCGCTGCTGATGGCGCGCGGGTCATCAATTTCTGCGAAGGCGCACTTTCGGGATATTCGAAATCGCAGATCCTGCATCCCGAGGACTGGGCCAGCTTCGATTGGCGGCAGCAGGAGGCCGAGCTTCGGGCAATCGCCGATCTCTGTGGTGATCTTCGCATCTTTGCGGTTGTCGGCGGAGCACATCGGCTGGCGGAGGGCTACCCCCCGCACAACAGCCTGTATGTCTTTTCCGAAACCGGAGCGCTGCTTACCCGCTATGACAAGAGGTTTCTGTCGAACAGCGAACTTGGCGGCTGGTACTCTCCCGGCACCGCGCCGATCACTTTCGATATCAACGGCTACCGATTCGGTTGCGCGATCTGCATCGAAGCTACGTTTCCGGAGGTATTCCAGGAGTATGCCAATCTCGGCGTCGATGCCGTGCTCTTCTCCTCCTATGGCATTCCCGAATATTTCCAGATTGCGCTGCGCGCGCATGCGGGACTGAACTGCATCTGGATCGGCGCTGCAACGCCGGTGCAGAAGGCCGCCAAGGGGCCGGCCAGCATCATCGGCCCGGATGGAAAATGGGTGGCGCAGTGTGCTGCCACTCCCGAACCAGGCCTGGCAACCGCGGTGTTGAACCGAGACGACCCGGCATACGACATTCCGCTGCAGAAGGCCCGACCGTGGCGCCTCAAGGCGCGACAGGGTGATATCTATCGCGAGAGGATGGCGGACGATCCCCGAAGCGAAGACAGAAGCGGCTACTGACGCGCAATGCTGCCTTGCGTCGCGGTCCCTTCATCTCGAGACGCAGATGGCCTATATGAGCGCTGTCGCGGATTGCGACGCGCCGGAGTTGACGATGGATACAGAAATTCAGGGCCGCGCGGCACATGTCGCCGCCATACGCGAGCGTGCCGAAGCCGAGATGAAGGCGATGGGCGTCGACGAGGCGTTCATCGATCGGTTGGTCGAGACGTTCTACGCCCGTGTGCTGCAGCATGCGACGCTTGGACCCGTGTTTGATGCCCGGCTTTCCGGCCGCTGGTCCGACCATATGCAGAAGATGAAGAGCTTCTGGTCATCAATTGCCTTTCGCAACGGCGCTTATGGCGGCAAGCCGGTGCAGGCGCACACGGGCGTCGCGAACCTGACGCCCGATCTCTTCCCGCAATGGCTGGCACTGTTTTCCGCGACGCTCAGCGATATCGCGCCGAACCCTGAGGCCAAGGCCTGGTTCATGACGACCGCTGAACGCATCGCCAAGAGCCTGACGCTGTCGCTGTTCTACAATCCAGCACTCGACGCGCCCCAGGCCAAACCCGCCTGAGCGCCACTTCAGGCGACACGCTTGTAGAAAAATGTGGTGGCGCAGAGGCCGCCCTCCGGCCACAGCGCATAATCCGGGATGACACCGACCGGCTCCCAGCCCAGCCTGGGGTAGATCGCCTCGGCATCGCTGCCGGTTGCCGTGTCAAGCACGAGGAGCGTCTTGCCGCGGACGGCGGCTTCTCGTTCCGCAGCATCCATCAGCAGACGTGCAAGGCCCTTGCCCCGGGCCGAGCGATGCACCAACAGCTTCTTCAGATCGCCGCGATGCGGCTGATTCGGCATCTGTGCGGCACCGACCTGCACCGTGCCAACGGCTCTGCCGTCGATCTCCGCCACGAGGAGCAGCGTTGCACCGGACGCGACGGCATCGGCGACGCCCTGCCAGTAAGGCTCGGCATCCGCGTTGCCATAAGGCTGCATGAAGCCGACCGAGGCGCCGCCGTTGACGCAATCGGTCAGCACGTCGCAGAGGTCGGGGATCGCCGCACGGGCTTCTGCCGCATCAAGAAGGCGGATCGTAGCTGTCATCACTTTTTCTCCTCAAATGAATTAGCGCCCGCGCCGATCGAGTACGACGCAATAGCGGGCGGGAATGTTGCCGGGGTTATGAAAAACATGGCCTTCGCCGACCGGCATGAACAGGCAGTCGCCAGGCAGCAGTCGGTAGACGGTGTCGCCCGTCGTCATTTCCATTTCGCCATCGAACAGCCAGACATGCTGTGTCATGCCGTTGCTGGCTGCGTGCGGCGGGAAACTAACGCGACCGCCTGGCGGGAATTCGACATCGACGATATCGACAGACGAAGCGGCTCCCGGCGGGGAGACGGAGCGCCTGACGTAACCGGTCTCCGGATCCCGCCAGACCTGCTGGTCCTGACGGCGCGACAGCGGCGAGACCTCGCCGTCCTCGGCAAAGAAGGCCGACAGCGACAGGCCGAGCGCTGCGCAAATCCTGGCGAGGAGCGGGGCCGTCGGGCTCGCTTCGCCGCGCTCGATGCGGGAGATCATCGCCCGGCTGACGCCGGAGGCGTTGGCCAGGTCTTCCAGCGTCAAATTCCGCTCGATCCGCAGTCTGCGGATGCGAAGGCCGATCGCCGTTTCGAGTTCTTGTTCCATCACTGGATCCGATTTTCTATTATAATAGACTTTCACGATCTGATAATAGAATCAAGTATCATGTTTCGGTCCGCGAAACGGCGACTTATCGTAAACGAACCCCTGCTTTTCCGCTTTGCGGCAAGGGTCGGCGCTGCTATATGGCGCGCATGAGCACCAATTCGACGACTCCGCTTTCCCATATCCGCAATTTCTCGATCGTGGCCCACATCGACCACGGCAAATCGACGCTTGCCGACCGCCTGATCCAATCGACCGGCGGCCTGGCAGAGCGCGAGATGTCCGAGCAGGTGCTTGACAACATGGATATCGAGCGCGAGCGCGGCATCACCATCAAGGCCCAGACGGTGCGTCTGCACTACAAGGCCAAGGATGGCGAGACCTATATCCTGAATTTGATCGACACGCCCGGACACGTCGACTTCGCCTATGAGGTCTCGCGCTCGCTCTCGGCCTGCGAAGGTTCGCTGCTCGTTGTTGACGCCAGCCAAGGCGTGGAAGCCCAGACGCTCGCCAACGTCTACCAGGCGATCGACAACAACCACGAGCTTGTCACCGTCCTCAACAAGATCGACCTGCCAGCCGCCGAACCTGATCGCATCAAGGAACAGATCGAGGAAGTGATCGGTATCGATGCCTCGGAAGCCGTGTTGATTTCGGCAAAGACCGGCCTCGGCATCCCCGATGTCCTCGAGGCAATCGTTCAGAAGTTGCCGGCGCCGAAGAGCCCCGGCGGTGAAAAGGCACCGCTGAAGGCGCTGCTCGTTGACAGCTGGTACGACACCTATCTCGGCGTCATGGTCCTCGTCCGCGTCATCGACGGCGTGCTGACCAAGGGCCAGACGATCCGCATGATGGGCACGGACGCCAAGTACCAGGTGGAACGCGTCGGCGTGCTGACGCCAAAGATGGTCAATGTCGACAGTCTCGGGCCTGGCGAAATCGGCTTCATCACCGCCTCCATCAAGGAAGTGGCCGATACGCGCGTCGGCGATACCATCACCGAGGACAAGCGCCCAACGACGCAGGCCTTGCCGGGCTTCAAGCCGGCACAACCGGTCGTGTTCTGCGGTCTCTTCCCCGTCGATGCCGCGGATTTCGAGGATCTGCGCGCGGCGATGGGCAAGCTTCGCCTGAATGATGCCTCCTTCTCCTTCGAAATGGAATCATCGGCCGCACTCGGCTTCGGCTTCCGTTGCGGCTTCCTTGGCCTGCTGCACCTTGAGATCATCCAGGAACGCCTTGAGCGCGAATTCGACCTCGACCTGATCGCCACTGCGCCTTCGGTCGTCTACCAGCTGACGATGACCGACGGCAGCGAGCGCGAACTGCACAATCCGGCTGACATGCCCGATGTCGTCAAGATCGACGAGATCCGCGAGCCCTGGATCAAGGCGACGATCATGACGCCTGATGATTACCTCGGCGGCATTCTCAAGCTCTGCCAGGATCGTCGCGGCATCCAGACGGAACTCACCTATGTCGGCACCCGCGCAATGGTGACCTACGAGTTGCCGCTCAATGAAGTTGTCTTCGACTTCTACGACCGGCTGAAGTCGATTTCGAAGGGCTACGCCTCCTTCGACTATCACCTCGAAGGCTACCGCGAAGGTAACCTCGTCAAGCTGTCGATCCTCGTCAATGGAGAGCCTGTCGATGCGCTCTCCATGCTCGTCCACCGCGCGTCTGCCGAGAAGCGTGGCCGCGACATGTGCGAGCGGCTGAAGGAACTGATCCCGAAGCACATGTTCAAGATCCCAATCCAGGCAGCGATCGGCGGCAACGTGATTGCCCGCGAGACCATCTCGGCGCTGCGCAAGGACGTGACGGCCAAGTGCTACGGCGGCGACGCCACCCGAAAGCGCAAACTTCTGGACAAGCAGAAGGAAGGCAAGAAGCGCATGCGCCAGTTCGGAAAGGTGGAGATTCCACAGGAAGCCTTCATCGCCGCGCTCAAGATGGGCGACGAATAAAAGCATCATTTTCAGCCCGGCCGGCGCACGACGCATGGCCGGGCTTTTTGATCCTGCGCTGCCTCAACTGCAGGCCATGTATTCCTTCACCAGCCCTTGATAGGCGTCCATCGACGGCAGCGCCTCGTAGCTGCGGACCGCGCCGGTTTCGGCGAAGGGCAGTTTTTCGCGGGTCCAGGTCTCGATGAACGGCCGGAACCAGCGCGGATCGTCCAGCATCGTCGGACGCAGGTTGACGAACCAATCCATCCCGTCCGAACGTGTGAACATCCAGGTCATGCAGTGGCCGCAGAAATAGTGGTGCGCCTCGACGCCGTGCAGCCCACCGATGACGGGCTCTCCTTCGGTGATTTCGAAGGCCTCCGCCGGGATCGCGGCACTCAGCGAAAAGGCGCTCGACGACATCTTCTGGCACCCTGTGCAATGGCACGCCATGGTCAAAAGCGGCTTGGCGCGGATCTTCAATCGCACGCGGCCGCATCGGCAGCCACCGGTCCAAGGTAGATTTACTTCGGTCATCGCGACCTCCCTTCGTCATGCTCAATCTAGCGGCAGGCGGCGCGGCGTCAAACTGTCGGCTGCAGGCAAACCGGCATCGCCTCCTAGGAATCGGAAAGCCATGATCGCGCGGATATTCGCGCCACTGGCAGCGACCAAGCGATAGCGACCTTTGGATCGAGTGCACACTGGCCCACCTCCGCACCGGCCCGCTTGTCGACCAGAATCAACGCACCGTTTTCCGTCAGCGTCTGCAAGCCACGGGCGAAGACCGGTGCCACCTAATCCAGTCGTTCCCCGAAATCGCGGGACAACGCAGCATTTCAAAAACAGACGGCGGCAAGATGTCGCAAACGAGCCTATCCGTCATTGAATAGTCAACGTAATTCGCCGCAAAGGCATCAAAAGATGAGCCGGCTACCCTCGGTATCTGCAATCATTGATTGAATGCATTGAAGCTTGCCCATCGTACGAAACGGCACAGCACGGGCGAAATCCCTCCTTCTGCGGCAGGCCGGGCGGCTACAGACTAGAAATTTTCGCGGCGGCAAGGAGTGTCGCTCGCTGCTTCATTTGGGGACTTGCAACGGCAGGCCTTTACGATAGGTTGTGCGCTGACCTGAACGTAACTGGTCATGGGAACAAACGACTAATAAAGGCGAAAAGCCTAGAAAGGTGGCCCCCATATGAACTTTCTCACGAAAAAATTCCTGGCTTCAGCCGTGCTTGGCTCACTGCTGGCCGTGACCGCGCACGCCGCGACACTCAACATCCACAATGGCGGCGACCCGCAGTCCCTCGACCCGCAGAAGCTGTCGAGCGACTATGAGAACCGCATTGCTGGCGACATCTTCGAGGGCCTCGTCACCGAAGACCCGAAGGACGATCCGATCCCGGGACAGGCTGAAAGCTGGACCGTCTCGCAGGACGGCAAGGTTTATACCTTCAAGCTTCGCGACGGCATCAAGTGGTCGGATGGGCAGCCGGTGACGGCCGGCGACTTCGTCTTCGCCTTCCAGCGCCTTGTCGATCCGAAGAACGCCGCGGAATACGCCTATCTGCAATTCACCATCAAGAACGCGGAAAAGATCAACAAGGGCGAAATCACCGATTTCAGCCAGCTCGGCGTCAAGGCGATCGACGACAAGACGCTCGAGATCACGCTTGAGAACCCGACCCCCTATTTCATCAATTCGCTGATGCACTACACCGCCTATCCGCTGCCGAAGCATGTGGTTGAAGCAAAGGGCAATGACTGGGTGAAGATCGGCAACATCGTCACCAACGGCCCGTACAAGCCGACCGAGTGGATTCCGGGCGCGTCCGTCACGACAGTCAAGAACGACCAGTACTACGGCGAGAAGGACCTGAAGATCGATGGCGTGAAGTTCTTCACGCTCGAGGATCAGGAAGCGGCTCTGAAGCGCTTTCGCGCCGGCGAATTCGACATCATGACCGACTTCCCGACGGATCAGTATGAATGGATGAAGAAGAACCTGCCGGGCCAGGCCCATGTCACGCCGTTCCTCGCCAGCTACTACTACGTCCTCAACGCCACGAAGCCGCCGTTCGACGACAAGCGCGTTCGTCAGGCCCTCTCGATGGCCGTCAACCGTGAAGTCATCGGCCCGAAGATCCTCGGCACCGGCGAACTGCCGGCCTATTCCTGGGTACCGCCGGGCACCGCGAATTATGGTGAGCCGGCCTATGTGAGCTGGAAGGACATGCCCTACAAGGAAAAGGTGGAAGAGGCGAAAAAGCTGCTCAAGGAAGCAGGCTTCGGACCTGACCACCCGCTGAAGGCACAGCTCCGCTACAACACCAATGACAACCACAAGCGCGTAGCTGTGGCGATCGCCTCGATGTGGAAGCCGCTCGGCGTACAGATCGAGCTCTACAACACCGAAACCAAGGTCCACTATGACGAGATGCAGCACGGTCAGGTCGAAATCGGCCGCGCAGGCTGGATCGCGGACTACAACGATCCTGATAACTTCCTGGGTCTACTCGTTTCCGGCGTTTCCATGAACTATGGCCGCTGGAGCAATGCCGACTTCGACAAGCTCGTCAAGGAAGCAAACGCTCAAACCGACCTGAAGAAGCGCGCCGAAATCTTCAAGCAGGCCGAACAGCTTGCGCTCGACGACAGCGCCGCCATTCCGCTTTATTACTATGTCTCGAAGAACGTGGTCTCGCCGAAGGTCCAGGGCTTCGTCGACAATATTCAGGACATCCATCGCACGCGCTGGCTGTCGGTCAAAGAATAAGGAACACCGGCCCTTCCCGCTGAATGTGGGAAGGGCCGATCCACGACCATGATCAAATATGCACTCCGTCGCCTGCTGTCGACGATCCCCGTGATGTGGATCGCCGTGACACTCAGCTTTTTTGTCTTGCGCCTTGCTCCCGGCGGCCCGTTCGATGGCGAGAGGCCATTGCCGCCGGTGATCCTGAAGAACCTCGCGGCTCACTACAATCTCGACAAGCCGCTGATCGAACAATACCTGATCTACGTCTTCGACGTGTTGAAGGGTGATCTAGGCCCGTCGTTCGCCAACGAAGATTTCAGCGTTGCCCAGCAAATCATGATCGGCGTGCCTTACACGTTCACGATCGGGGGCCTCGCCTTCATTTTTGCCATCCTTATCGGCGTGACAGTCGGCTGTCTTGGGGCACTTTATCAGAATAAAGCGCCTGACTACCTCCTCGGGCTGCTCGTTCTCGTTGGCCTCGTTCTTCCGAACTTTCTGATTGCGCCTATCCTGCAGCTGGTCTTCGGTATCCATCTCGGCTGGCTGCCTGTCGGCGGATGGGGTGACGGCTCGTTCCGCTATCTCGTCATTCCGATCGTTGTGCTGGCTTTGCCACATGCGGGCCGCATCTCGCGCATGACCCGCGGCTCGATGATCGAGGTGATGAACCAGAACTACATCCGGACCGCCAAGGCCAAGGGCATCGGCCCACGGCTAACCGTTATTCGTCACGCGCTAAAGCCCGCCATGATGCCTGTCGTTTCCTATCTCGGTCCGGCGGCAAGCTACCTTCTCACCGGCTCGCTGGTTGTCGAGAGCATCTTCGGACTGCCGGGCATCGGCCGCTACTTCGTCAACGCAGCGCTGAACCGCGACTACGGCATGGTTCTCGGCACGGTCATCTTCTACATGGTGCTGATCGTCTTTCTGAACCTTCTCGTCGACATTGCCTATGCATGGCTCGATCCGAAAGTGAGAAACCGATGATCCTCAATCCAGCAAAGAGAGAGCTGCTCGCGGCCGAGCTTCTCGAGGCCGAAGGGCTTTCGCACAAGAGCCGCTCGCTGACCAGCGATGCGCTGCGTCGTCTCTCCCGCAACAAGGCAGCAGTCGTCGCCATCATCGTGTTGCTGCTCCTGATACTGGTCGCATTCATCGGCCCGTACCTGATCCCGTTCGACTACGAGGAACCGGATTGGGCGGCGTTTCGCATGCCGCCGGATATGGAAAGCAGCCATTATTTCGGAACAGATCCAAATGGCCGCGACCTGCTTGCGCGCGTGCTCTACGGCACCCGCGTCTCGCTTGCGGTTGCGGCAACTGCCACGATCGTTTCGGTGGTCATCGGGGTGCTCTATGGAGCGATCTCCGGATACATCGGCGGCAGACTCGACGCGCTCATGATGCGCTTCGTCGATATCATGTATGCGCTGCCTTACATCCTCTTCGTCATCCTGCTGATGGTGGTGTTCGGCCGAAACGTCTACCTGCTTTTTGCGGCAATCGGCGCGCTGGAGTGGCTGACCATGGCTCGCATCGTGCGCGGGCAAACACTCTCGATAAAGCAGCGCGAGTTCATCGAGGCGGCACGTGCATCCGGCCAGAAACCGTTCAAGATCATCCTCAAGCACATCATTCCGAACCTGGTCGGCCCAGTGGTGATTTTCGCCGCGTTGACCGTTCCTGAAATCATCGCGACCGAAAGCTTCCTGTCCTACCTCGGCTTCGGTGTTCAGGAACCGCTGACATCACTCGGGACGCTGATCGCCGAGGGCACCGACGCCATGGAAAGCATGCCGTGGCTCTTGGCCTTCCCGGCCTGCTTCCTCGTCGCCCTGCTGATGAGCCTGCTTTTCATCGGCGACGGCCTGCGCGATGCGTTCGACCCGAAGGATCGATAGAATGCGACACGAAACCAAAAACGATACGCTTCTCGAACTGAAGGACTATTCGATCACCTTTGCGACGCCGGATGGCGAGGTGAAGGCCGTCTCGAACATGAACCTGTCGATCCGGCGCGGCGAGCGCGTGGCGATCGTCGGCGAGTCCGGCTCGGGCAAGAGCCAGACCTTCCTCGGCGTCATGGGTCTGCTTGCCAAGAACGGCCGCACCAGCGGCCAAGCACTACTCGAGGGCAAGGATGTGCTGGCGCTAAGGCCGCGCGAGCTCGACCATGTCCGCGGCAAGGACATGGCCATGGTGTTCCAGGACCCGATGACCGCGCTCAATCCGTCTCTGCGGATTTCCCGGCAATTGACGGAGCAGCTTGAGGTTCACCGCGGCTTCACCGCGCGGGCTGCCTCCAACGAGGCGCTCGATATGCTGAAGCGCGTCGGTATCCCCGACCCGACGCGGCGCTTCAGCCTCTACCCGCACGAGCTGTCGGGCGGCATGCGCCAGCGCATCGTCATTGCCATGGCGCTGTTGACGAAACCGAAGCTGCTCATTGCCGACGAGCCGACGACGGCGCTTGACGTGACGATCCAAGCGCAGATCCTCGATCTCTTCAACGACCTGACGGCGGAAATGAACACGGCGCTCGTCATGATCACGCATGATCTGGGCGTCGTCGCGGGCCTCGCGGATCGCGTGGCCGTCATGTATGCCGGGCGGATCGTCGAGGAAGCGCCAGTCGACGAGCTCTTCGAGGTACCGGCGCATCCCTATACCGCTGCGCTGCACGCTTCGATCCCGCGGCCGGACCAGGACGTCGATCAGCTCGCCGTCATTCCCGGCCGCCCGCCCAATCTGCAGCACCTGCCGAAAGGCTGCAGCTTCTCGCCGCGCTGTCCAATGGTCCAGAACGATTGTATCGACGCGTCGCCGAAACTTGAGATGTTGGCGAAAGGCCATTCCGCGGCCTGCTTCCATCCCTTCCCCCGCCGCGAGGAGGTTTTGAACCATGGCTGAACGATCACTCCTAAGGGTCGAGAACCTCACCACCCAGTTCGAAATTCCGTCGAAGAGCTTCTTCAAACCGCCGATGACGCTGACTGCGGTGAACAATGTCAGCTTCGACCTCAGAGAAGGCCGGACGCTGGGGATCGTCGGAGAGTCCGGTTGCGGCAAGTCCACACTTGGCCGCTCGATCCTGCGTCTGTTGAAATCGCAGAAAGGCCGCATTCTCTGGCAGGGGCGCAATCTGCTCGACCTGTCGGATGAGGAAATGCGCGCGGCTCGCCGCGACATGCAGATCATCTTCCAGGATCCGATTGCCTCCCTCGATCCGCGCATGACGGTCGGCGACATTATCGCCGAACCGCTCACCGTCTTCGAGCCGAAGCTTACAAAAGCGGAACGCGTGGCGCGCGTACAGGAGATCATGGGTGCCGTCGGCCTCGTGCCTGAAATGATCAACCGCTATCCGCACGAGTTCTCGGGCGGCCAGGCACAGCGCATCGGCATTGCCCGCGCAGTCGTAACACGGCCGAAGCTGATCATCTGCGACGAGCCGGTTTCGGCGCTCGACGTGTCGATCCAGGGGCAGGTCATCACGCTCTTGCGCAAGCTTCGCAAGGAGTTCGGGCTGACGCTGATCTTCATCAGCCACGACCTTTCGGTCGTACGTCTGATCTCAGACGATGTGCTGGTGCTCTATCTCGGCAAGGTGGTCGAGGCTGGCGATTGCGCCACCGTGTTCGACAGCCCGGCGCATCCCTACACGCAGGCGCTCTTCTCGGCCGCGCCAGTGCCCGATCCGAAGCTTGCACGCAACCGGCAGCGTATCCGGCTTCAGGGCGACCCGCCCTCGCCGCTCAATCCGCCGCCCGGCTGTGTCTTCTCTCCGCGTTGCTGGAAGGCCACGGACATCTGCCGCACGGAGATGCCGCCAACGGAGCAGGTCAGGCCCGAGCAAACCGCCGCCTGCTATCACATGGACCGGTAAGCCGGCATCGACAGAACTGCAAACGGCCCGCCCGTTTTCCAGCCGGCCGTTTGACCTATTCGACACCGAAGGCATAGTCGCTAGTTCTTGGCAGGTGTGGTCGTGCTCATCGAGGCGCGCTGTGCTTCGACCCGCTCCATCAGCAGGCTGTAGGCGATGTAGTATTTGAAGATGTTGCTGACATATTGGACCGTTTCCCGGCCGACGATGGCAGCTGCGGCATTCTCGACGTTTCCGAACCAGACATTGGGATCGAGCCCCATATCCTTTGCCTTGGCGCGAAACTTCCGGAGATTTCCCGGACCCGCATTGTAGGCGGCAAACGCCATCAGCTGCTGGTCGCGCGGCGAAACACCCTCCCCCTTGATGGAGACTTCAACCAGATAGCGTAGGTATTTCGCGCCGGCCTCGACATTGAGATTCTCGCTCTTGGCGATGCCGGTTATGCCGATCTCCTTGCCCGCCGCCGTGGCAGGAAGCAGTTGCATCACGCCGACGGCGCCCCTCGGACTACGCCGCGACTGGTCAAGCTGGGATTCCTGATAGCCCTGCGCCATCAGCATCAGATAGTCGAACGAGTACGTGCCCGCATGCTTGCGGAAGATTTCGACCAGTTCCTTGAAGCGATCGACATCGGCAGGCGAATAGGCACGCCGCAGAATCGTATCGCTCTTGAAATAGCGGTTGCGCAGCAGATTGCCGAAGGTCGTGCCAACCTTGTGCTGCTCGGCGAACTTGTCGAGGACGGCTTTCAACTGCGGACTATTCTTGCGGATCGCCCAGGCGATCTGCCCGTGAGTGGCCACGGCGACATCAGGATGGACCTTCAATTCCGTGAACACCTTCGCCCATATGTCGGCCTTGTATCCATCGACCACCGTCCAGGGCAGGAGGCCGGCATTCACCATCTCCATGAGATCCTCGTCCTCAAGGTTCTCGTCGATCGGCTTGACTTGGATCTCCGGCTTTCCGTCCTTCTTCAATTGCTCGTTGAGCGACAGAAGATGCTCGTAGTAGCTGCTCGTCTGACGGACGCGGATTTCCTTGCCTGCCAGATGGGCGATGTTGGTAACCGCCTCCGCGGATGGCCCTGATACCAGCACCTCGCTCGCGTCGCTGTAGATCGGCGCGCTGAAATCGACGTCCTGAAGCCGCGCAGGGGTGACCGTCAAGTTGGCCATGATGATGTCGCCGAGCCCTTCCTTGAGGGCTGGAATCAATCGATCTCGCCCGGTCGGAATGAAGGCGACGCGGATGTGTTCGATCGCTTTTTTCCTGCCCTTGTTGAGCTCGGCCTCCAGGGCCGTCCCAAACTCCACCGCGGTTCCGAACTGGCGTCCCTTGTCGATGAAATAGATGGTCTTGCTGTAGGGCACCAGGATTCGAACGAGGCGGATCTTGGTCATAGCATCGAGATCGCCCGTATTCGGCTTCGGCATGATCCCGCCGACCTCGACATTCGTTTGGGCGAACGCAGCAACCTGACCGAACAGAATGGTGATGATTGCAAGCACTATGCTGAAAAGAAGACGTCGCATGACTTGCCCCCAGCTGATGCTGCGAGCGTACCACGTCTGTTGCACAATCAAAGGTGTGCAGGCGCCTTGAGCGGAGATTATCCGTACCGCTCAAGGCTGGTCAGGCAATCAGCGGGCACCCCAGGTATCGGTCAACCGATAGCCTTCCGGCCAGGGGTCGGACGGATCGAGCATGTGCTGATGGGTACCGGTAATCCAGGCGCGGCCGGAGATCTCAGGCAGGATGGCCGGGCGACCGCCAACATCGGTCGTGCCTAGAATGCGGCCAGAGAACGTGGAGCCGATCAACGACACCGCAGTCAGACGATCTTCGAGCGTCATTTGTCCACGCGCGTGCAATACGGCCATGCGGGCCGACAGCGCCGTTCCCGTGGGCGAGCGATCGACCTTGCCGGGCTGGATCGCGACGGCTGCACCCGCACGTAGACCTTCGGCGGTACGCTCCACCGGCCCTGCAAAGAGGCAGAAGGAGAAATGATTCCAGTCCGGATTTTCCGGGTGATGAAATCCGAGCGCGGCGTTGGCGGCATTGGTAATGCGCACGCCGAGCTTCGCAATGTCATGGGCCTCGTCGGGCGACAGGCTGAAGCCCATCGCCGCCGCATCGACGATGACAAAGCTGTCACCGCCATAGGCGGTATCGACGGTCAGCGTACCCGCGCCCTCGACTTCCAGCTTCGCATCCAGTCGTTCCGCGAAGCTTGGTAGGTTCTGCACGAAGATGCGCTCGGCCTTGCCGTTGCGGCACTCGGCGCGCACACGGACGAGCCCGCCGGGCGCTTCGAGGGTGATCTCGGTGATCGGCTCCTGCATCGGCAGGATGCCGCTGTCCAGCAGCACCGTGGATACGCAGATCGAATTCGATCCCGACATGGGTGGCGTATCTTCCGGCTCCATGATGATGAATGCGGCATCGGCGTCGGGATGCTTCGGTGGCACCAGCAAATTGACGTGCCGGAAAACGCCGCCGCGCGGTTCGTTCAGCACGAAATTGCGCAACGTCCCGTCTTGCGCAATCCAGCGGCTTTGCTCCCAGATCGTTTCGCCGGGCGGCGGCGTCACACCGCCGACGATGACATCGCCCACTTCGCCCTCGGCATGGGCGGAAACGACATGGATGGTCTTGGTGCTGTGCATGATACCTCCTCAGGAAAGCCAATCGGGCAACTGGGGCGGAACGCGCCCAGTCAGAGCGGCGGTGACGCAATCGGCAAGGCTGCCGAAGCGAACGGCACGACCGGAAAGGCCGGGGCCATAGTGGGCATATTTGCCCGAGTTCGTCATCAGGGAGCGGGTTCGCGTCGGGAACACGGGCTCGGAAATCGAACACCAGCAGAGATCGGGCAGGACCTGCACGCCTGCATCCTCCAATCTCTTCAACAGGCCTTCGTTGCGCGCTTCGCTGATGACCTGGCGACCGGCGGTCACGATTACCGTGACATCCGCGTGCCGGCTGCGGCCGGCAAGCGCTTCTTCCAAGGCTCGACATTCGGTCAGGGAGGCATGCGGGCTGCCAATGGCAACGAGTTCCACCTCTTCCGGCCCCTCGTTTAGAACCGTCCAGGCCGCAGCCATGTCGGCGCGCGAGATGACAACCCGATCGGCATCGTCGCGGGCCGAGCCGGCAGCTTCGGGCGTAACGCCCTCCACATGCAGCATGGGTGCTGCTGACGTGGTGCCAAAAGCGGCGCACAGCGCCTTCAGGTCGTCCTGCGAAGGCCGCGCGGAGCTTAGGCCGCGCAATAGCGGGATGCGATCCGGCGCCGCGCGACCTGCGAGATAACCGATGAGCGGCCAGAAAGCGTCATCGACGCGCTCGGGCAATTCGACATCAATGATCCGTCGTGCCTTGCGATGCTCGTCGAGATAAACGCCGGACAGCGGCGCACGTCCCGTTAGCGCGATGCAGAGATCGAGGAAATCGGGGTGTTTTGCCGTCCGCGCGCCGAGCACGGTATTGGCGAAGATCACTGCGTTGGACTCTGCCCATGCAATCGATTCGCCCGCCTGCGGTGCGCTATCCAGCAGATAGGGAGAGCAGGTGAAGGTCGGGCGACAGCCCATGCGCACATAGGCATCGGCAAGCCGTGCAGCCGGGTCGCCGAAGCTTTCCGGAACGCCTTGCGCTTGCCAATTGGCGCGGTCGACGGAAATGGCGTTCATAGTCGTCGGCACGCGGACCTGTGCGCCCATATCAGCCATCTTTTCCGCAAAGGTGAGATTGGCGGGGCTCGCATAGATGCAGCCGTCGATATGGCCCTGCGTGACATCCACGAGGCCGCGCGCGCCCTGCTGCGCCGCCATGGCGCAGATGATGCGCATGGCCTGCTGCACGGCGATGCCCTGCTGCCCGTCAAGCATGGCGCGATCTGCATCGTTGAGGTCGAGCGCAGCGGTTGCCGGAGGAGCGATCGGAATCTCCACCTCGTCTGCGACAACCGCCGTATCGCTGATCTCGGCGGTCTTCGCGCGGGAGAGCGCCGCAAAGGCCTCCGGCCCAAGCCGTACGACGGGCAGAGGCTTGCCGAACATTTCGGACGCGATCAGCGCGCCGAGCGTCAACACATCCTCGGCTTCGGAAAAAACCAGGGCGGCCGGTGCGCGACCCGTCAGGACGAGGTCGAGGAGTACGCCGGAACCCGTGCAGGATCCGCGGCTCGAGGGCATCATCAGAATGCAACCGGTGAGGCGGCTTCCGTGAAGCGGGTGGTGGACGTCGATCACCAAGCCAGTAGCGGGATCGACCCCGCCCCAGAAGCTCAATGCCTCCTTTGCGACAATGACGGGGCCATTCGCGGTACCGCCGAGAATGCTGCGATCGAGTGCGAGGGTTTTCATTTCACCACGAAGCCTTGAGCGGAGGGAGTCATTCACCAATGGGGGCTGATGCGGCCAACTGTCATGAGCGCGCTCCCGCCTCCATCAGAACCTTTGGGGTGAGAAGGATGCAATGTCGATCGCCGGCTTCTTGCCCGTGAGCAAATCCGCGACGATGCGCGCGGTGCCAGCCGACTGAGTCAGGCCAAGATGGCCGTGACCGAATGCATAGACAACGCGCTGCGTGGCGCGGGCGTGACCGACGGCGGGCAGGCTGTCCGGCAAGGATGGGCGGAACCCCATCCACTGGACGCCGCCCTGAGGCTTCAGGCCGGGCAGGAAGCTCTGTGCCTTCTTCAGCATCGCCTCCGATCGACGGAAGTTCGGCGGAAGCTTCAAGCCCCCAAGCTCGACGGCGCCGCCCACGCGGATGCCTGTCGACAGCCGGGTAACGACAAATCCGTGCCCGCCGAAGGTAATCTGCGTGCGCAGATCGAAAGCCTCGGGAGGGAGCGTGGTATTGTAGCCCCTTTCCGTTTCGAGCGGGATATTCTCCCCGATCGTACGGGCCACCTGATGTGAAAATGCACCCGCCGATAGGACCACCTGTGCTGCCCGTCGCGAAGCGCCGCCGGAACTGACGACATCTACGCCGCCATCAACAGGACGCAGTGCGATGACCTCCGCACGCTCGATGGAGCCGCCGATGGCGCGGAAGTGGTCTGCCAGGGCAAGGGTATAGAGCTTGGGATCGGCGATGGAGTACCAGCCAGGCGTGAAGGTGCCATGGGTGAAGCGAGGCGCGATACCAGGCTGGATCTCATTGATGCCGGCCGCATCGAGGTGATGGAACTCGATCCCATGCTCCTCCCGCGCTTTCCAGCCGGGAAGCGAAGCCTTCAGTTCCGCTTCGCCCTCATAGACCTGCAGATTGCCATCCTTGCGCAGCATGCCCACGGTGCCGCTCTGCTGCAGGAACGGCTCAAGCTCCGCCTTCGAAAGGTCCATCAGCGCGGTTTGCGCCGCAGTCGAATGGGCGACACGGCCCGGCGCGCAGGCGCGCCAGAAGCGGAACATCCATGGCGCGATCTGCAAGGCATAGGCTGGCGGCACCGAAAGCGGGCCGAGCGGATCGAGCAGCCACTTAGGTGCTTTCTTGAGGATGCCCGGCGAAGCAAGCGGCAGGATGTCGGTAAAGGCGAAGGCGCCGGCATTGCCAGCCGAGGCGCCGGCAGCGGGACCCTCCCGGTCGAGTACGACCACCGAAAGCCCCCTTGCCTGTGCCGCGATTGCAGCGGATAGCCCAACGACCCCCGCGCCGATTACGATGACATCCGTCTGAATTTGATCGTTCATCATCGCCTCAATGGGTGGCAGCGAGGAAAGCCTGCAACTCCGGATCCTTCGGCGCACCGAACAGCTCTTCCGGGGGAGCGATCTCGGCCATCACGCCCTTGTGGAAGAAGGCGACGCGGTCTGAAACCTCACGCGCAAACTTCATTTCGTGCGTGACGCAGATCATCGTCATGCCTTCGGAGGCCAGCATGCGCAGCGTGTCGAGCACTTCGCCAACCAGCTGTGGGTCGAGCGCCGAGGTGACCTCGTCGAACAGCATGTATTCTGGCGACATGGCAAGCGCACGCGCAATCGCCATGCGCTGCTGCTGGCCGCCCGACATGCGGTTAGGATAGACCTTGAGCTTCTCCCCGAGGCCGACGTGGGTGAGCTGCCTTACCGCGATCGCCTCGGCTTCCGCCTTGGAAAGGCCGAGCACTTTTCGCGGCGCAAGCATGACGTTTTCCAGCACCGTCAGATGCGGAAAAGCGTTCCACTGCTGGAAGACGATGCCGAGCTTGCGGCGAAGCTTGTTGAGGTCGGTCGCCTTGGCATGCACATCCGTGCCGTCGACAACGATACGGCCACTGTCGATGGCCTCAAGGCCATTGATGCAGGTGAGCAGCGTCGACTTCCCCGAGCCGGAACCACCGATGATGGTCAGCACCTCGCCCTTCGGAACAGTGAGGTTGATGCCCTTCAGAACCTCCAACGGGCCGAAGGATTTGCGGACGTTTTCAATCTCAATCATTGGGGGACCACCGTTTTTCGAGATACCCGCCAATCCGGGCGATGGGGAAGCTGATAATGAAGTAGACGGTGCCGCAGATCATCAGGATGAACAGCGGCTCCTGCAGCCGGGTCACGAGAATCTGCGAGGCGCGCAGCAACTCGATCAGGCCGAGCCAGAGCACCAGCGCGGAATCCTTCATGACGCCGAGCGTCAGTCCGATCCAAGACGGCAGCGAAACGCGCGTTGCGAGCGGGGCCACAATATAGCGCATGTCCTGCCACCAGGTCATGCCGAGCGAGCGAGCCGCACGGCGCGTGGTCGGCGGCACCGCGGAAATGCCACCGCGGACGATCTCCGTGCAATAGGCAGCCGTATAGAGCGACAGCACCACGCAGGAGGTCGTGAATGGGGGCCAGCCAAGCCGCATGATCGACTGCAGCGCATTTCCGAGCACAAGCTGGATCAACAAAGGCACGGAGCGGAAGACGTCGAGCGCGAAGGTCAGCGGTGCGGACCAGTAAGGTCCGAGTTCGACGCGGATCATCCCGAAGAAGATGCCGAGAACGGTTCCGGCAGCCACCGAGACGGCCGTGACCGCGAGCGTCATTCCCGCGCCTTGCGCCAGAAAGGCCAGATCACTCCAGGTGAGGGCAGTACTAAACATCTCTCACCTCTCTCAATAACGGAACATGCGCCAGGCGAGTGCCCGGGCGGCAAGGGTCAGAACCTTGGCGATGACGTAGTAGATCACGGCAGCCAAGGCGAAGAATTCAAAGGTGCGGAAGGAGCGCGCATTCAGTTCCTGCGTCACGCCGGTAAGGTCAGTGTTCATACCGACGGTTACGCCGAGCGACGTCATCAGGACCGCCCAGACCATCTGGTTGGTCGCCGGCAGAAACGCCACGCGCAGCATCTGCGGCAGGACGATCAGGCGAAAGGCCTGCATCGAGGTCATGCCGAGCGAGCGTCCGGCGCGCGTCTGCGTGTCCGGGATCGCCTTCAGCGCGCCGCGGAAATTTTCTGCCAGGTAGCCAGCGTTGTTGAAGGCAATGCCAACCAGGAGCGCGGTAAACGGCGTGAGGTGAATGCCAAAGTTGCCGAGTCCGAAATGAGCCATGTAGATCTGGAACAGCGCCGGCGTATTTCGGGCGATCTCGACCCAAGCCGTGGCGAAGCCACCAAGGATGCGGTTGCCGGATAGCCGGAACAAGGTCAGCGCGATCGCACAAGCCAGTCCGATGACCATGGACAGGAGCGCAATCTGCATCGTGACCAGCGCACCGTCGAGCATCTGCGGCAATGCCTTGAGTGCCTGGTTCCAGTGGAAGGTGTAGTTGAACATTACCGTCTCACCTTGTCATAAAGCTGCGGCGCGAGGTCATGCCTCGCGCCGCGGGAGAAACGGTGCGGGTTAGCGGTAAACGCCATTGACCGCGAGCGACGGCAGGTCGCCACCAACCCACTTCTTGTAGAGCTCGGCGTAGCGGCCGGTGCGAACCTGCTGGTTAATGAACAGGTTCAGGTAGTTGATCAGGCCGTATTCCTCACGGTTGGTGAAGAGCGAGACGTAGTCGATGTCGAACGGTGCCTTGCCGACCACAGCGATGCCGGCGAACTTGCCGGTCTTGACGTTGGCTTGGGCAACGGTCGAGGTCGAAACGGTGGCATCGATTTGGCCCTGGCTCAACGCCAGGAATACGTCGGCTTGCGTCTGGTAAGGACGGAACTCACCGACGCCCCAGGCCTTGACCTGCTGTTCGAGTGCGATCGCTTCGTAAGTGCCAGCGGTTGCGCCGACAACCTTGCCCTTCATGTCTTCGAAGGACTTCACGCCCGACTTCTCGTTGGCCGTAACCGCCATCTCGAAGGCGAAGTAGGGAACCGTCATGCCGACAGTCTTGGCACGCTCGAGCGTGTCAGAGGTGGAGGCCACGCCGACATCAACGCGACCCGACATCAGCGCCGGAATACGCTCAGGGAACGGGGTCTCAACGATTTCGGCGGTTACACCCAGCGCCTTAGCCAGATCGTTGCAATAGTCCACGTCGAAGCCGATCGGGTTGTTATTCTCGTCGCGCGAACCCATCGGTGGGAAGTCCAGTACGACCGCGCAGCGCAGCGTGCCCGAGCCGATGATGTCGTCCAACTTGTCGGCCTTCGCCGGGCTGGTCAGAACGGTTGCGGCAGCCAGAAGGCCGAAGGCGAGGACCGAAGGTTTCATTCTATTCTCTCTCCCAGAGTTGGATTGTCGATTGACAGCGAGGCGCACTATTCCCCTTCGGCGCGCGCAAATCAATGCTAAAATACATGAAGTATGCAAAAAGTATAAGTTGAATAGCGACTACGTCGACAAAAAAGGGCGGCCAAGTCGTGGCCGCCCTTTGCTTTTCTACCCTTGATAGGAATCAGCCGAGAAAATCTTCCGGCAGCAGATCTTCCGGCATGTTCTGGTACGAAACCGGGCGGAGGAAGCGCCGGATCGACATTGTGCCGACGCTGGTTGCGCCGAAGTTGGTCGAAGCCGGATAGGGTCCGCCATGCACCATCGAATCGACCACCTCGACACCGGTCGGGAATCCATTGACCAGGACACGTCCTGCCTTGCGTTCCAGCACGGGGCGCAGACGACGGGCGTCGGCAATGTCACCTGCATCCATATGGATCGTCGCCGTCAACTGACCTTCGAAGCCACGAGCGAGCTTCTCCATCTCATCGATCGTCTGGACACGCACGACAAGGCCGAGCGGTCCAAAGACCTCTTCGCCCAGGGCGTGATCGGCGAGGAACTGTGCGCCGGTTGTCTCAAACAGGTTCGGAGCGGCTGAGCGGCCAGAGGACTCGCTGGCGAACAGCGATTTGACCGTATTGCGAGTTGCAAAGCGTGACTGCCCATCCTGGTAGGCCTTCGCAATGCCATCCGTCAGCATCGTCTGCGGCGCGACCTTGCCGAGCGCTTCGACCGTTGCGGCTACGAAGCGATCGGCTTCGGCGCCTTCGGTCACAACTGCAATGCCGGGGTTGGTGCAAAACTGGCCGGCGCCCATCGTCAGCGACCCGGCCCAGCCCTGGCCGAGCGCTTCAGCGCGTGCCTTCAGCGCCTCGGGCAGCAGGAACATCGGATTGACCGAACCGAGTTCACCGAAGAACGGGATCGGCTCCGGCCGCGCGGCGCAAAGATTGAAGAGTGCGCGGCCGCCGGCGAGCGAACCGGTGAAGCCAACAGCTTTGATCCGCGGATGCTGCACGAGTGCATGACCGACATCACGGTTCCCACCCTGGATCAACGAGAAGACGCCGGGATGAACACCCGTCTTGCGAATAGCGGCCTCGATCGCCTGCGCGACGATTTCGCCGGTTCCCGGATGCGCCGAGTGACCCTTGACGACAACAGGGCAACCTGCCGCCAGAGCGGCTGCGGTATCACCGCCGGCCGTTGAGAAGGCCAGCGGGAAGTTCGAGGCGCCGAAGACGGCGACCGGGCCGACCGGGCGCTGGATAAGCCGGATTTCCGGCCGTGCCGCGGGCTGGCGGTCGGGCAGTGCCGCATCACGACGGCGGTCGAGATATT
Source organism: Rhizobium sp. 42MFCr.1 (assembly GCF_000377185.1). Taxonomy (NCBI): domain Bacteria; kingdom Pseudomonadati; phylum Pseudomonadota; class Alphaproteobacteria; order Hyphomicrobiales; family Rhizobiaceae; genus Rhizobium; species Rhizobium sp. 42MFCr.1. Next base: position 11,699 of record NZ_KB897862.1, on the reverse strand, counting down.
CGCCCTTTTCGATATGGTCCGCGAAGAGACGTAGCTGACCGGTCGTGCGGCCGCGTTCGCCCTGCAGGCGAGCTTCCGGCAGGCCCGTTTCCTGGCTACCGATCGCGGTGATCGCCTCGGCGCGAGCTTCGATCTCGTCGGCGATGGCGCGCAAGAACGCCGCGCGTTCTGCCCGCGTGGAGTAGCCATAGCTCCAGAACGCATCTTCGGCGGCCTCGCAGGCGCGATTGACAAGATCTACCGTACCGACTGCAAACTGATGGACTAGACCGTGCGCCGGCGCGGATGCAAAAGTACCCGCTCCGTCGAGCCATTCGCCCGCGACGAGGTGTTTTCCATTGGGAGTGAAGACCATCTGCGATTCCTTTCTTGAGAGCCCGTGGTGCTTTACGCGAAAATCCATCCAAAGGCGAATTGCGCATGTCGGATCTTTGTATACTCTATGTATTTATAACATCAACACTCGATCGCCGTCGGCGGCCGGGCCATTCACGAGAGACACGAGATGAGCGACAACACCACCCTGACCGTATCGGCCCTGCAGGAGCGGGTCGATGCGATTTTCCGCAAGGCTGGCCTCAACGAGATCCAGGCCGGCGCACTCGCGCGCGTAATCGTCTCCGGAGAGCGGGATGCCTGCAAATCGCATGGCATCTACAGGATCGAGGGTGCGCTGCGGACCGTCAAAGCGGGCAAAGTGAATCCGGACGCGGTGCCGGAACTTATGCTGCAGGAGGGCTCCGCGATCGTGAAGGTCAACGCCAAGGGTGGCTTTGCCAATCCGGCCTTCGAACTCGGCTTGCGGGCTCTCGTGGAGCGCACCCGATCCTGCGGGCTTGCAGCCCTCGTCATCAACGACTGCACGCATTTCTCCGCGCTCTGGTCGGAAGCGGAAGCCCTGACCGAACAGGGCCTCGCCGGCCTGGTCATGTGCCCGAGCTATGCAACCGTTGCGCCAACCGGCGGCAACAAACCGCTGCTCGGCACCAACCCCTTCGCCTTTGCCTGGCCGCGCGTCGGCCAGCCGCCCTACGTCTTCGATTTTGCCACGTCGGTTGCCGCGCGCGGGGAAATCGAACTGCACCGGCGGGCTGGAAAGTCGCTGCCCGAGGGCTGGGCGATCGATGCCGACGGCAATCCGACGACCGATCCGGAGGCTGCGCTTGCCGGCGCCATGCTGCCGTTCGGCGGGCATAAGGGCTCGGCCATCGGGACGATGATCGAGCTGCTGGCCGGAATCATGATCGGCGACCTGACAAGCCCCGAGGTTCTGGACTATCTCGGCACGACGACGCTGGCCCCTTTCCACGGCGAATTGATCATCGCCTTCTCGCCGGAAGCCTTCGCCGCCGGCCGGCCAGGCAATCCGTTTGCGCGGGCAGAGACCCTGTTCGAGGCCATCGTCGGCCAGGGCGCCCGCCTTCCCTCGCAGCGCCGGTATGCGGCGCGCGCAAAATCGGAGGCCGACGGCATCGCGCTGACCGACGCCGAAATCAAGCAGCTCGAGCGTTTGTTCGCGCTCGGCCTGGAGGCGGTGGCTTGAGCCACCGGCAGAAATCGCCGCCAATACAAAAAGGCCCTCCAATCGGAGGGCCTTTCGATTTGAGAGCCTTTGAAAATCAGGCCTTGTATTTCTCAACGGCACCCGGGAGCTTGCTCCATTCGGCGTACCAGGTGTTGAAGAGCTTGAACTGAGTTTCGACGTAACCGCGCTGGCTATCGGTCAGGGCGTCGGTTTCGTAGAAATGGAGGGTGTATTCCTTGTCGCCCTTCAATACCATCATGTGCTTGAAGAACAGCACGAGGTCCGGGCCTTCGTCGAACGACGAGAGGACGGCCAGTGCCTGCTCGAGCTCCAGCGCGCGCTGGCGGGCATCTGCGTCGCCGGCAGCAGCGGCCTGGGCGAGGTTGCAGAGGTGCAGCACTTCCTTCGGCAGCACGTTGCCGATGCCGGTGATCGCTCCGGTCGCACCGCAATTGACGAAGCCATGGAAGACGGCCGTGTCGACGCCGATCATCAGCGAAACGCCATCATCGCGGCTGGTGATATTCTCTGCTGCATAGCGCATGTCTGCAGCGCCACCGAATTCCTTGAAGCCGACGAGGTTCGGATGCTCGGCTCGCAGTGCGAGGAACAGGTCCGCGCGCGTGGCGAAGCCGTAGTAAGGGCTGTTGTAGATGACAGCAGGAAGATCGGGGGCAGCCGAGAGGATTGCCTTGAAGTGCGCCTTCTGGGCCGCGATTACCGAACCACGCGACAGGACGCGCGGGATGACCATCAGACCCTGTGCCCCGACCTTCTGGGCATGGGCCGCATGCGCGACAGCCGAGGCGCTGTTGACGGCGCCGGTGCCTACGATGACCGGAATGCCAGCCTTCACGAGACGCTCCACGCCTTCCATGCGCTGTGCATCGCTCAGCAGTGGCCAATCCCCCATGGAACCGCAATAGACGACAGCCGACATGCCCTGCGCGATCAACTCCAGGCCCTTGCGGACGAGTGCGTCGTAGTCGGGGGTACGGTCTTCCTTGCAGGGGGTCATCAGGGCCGGAATTACACCGGAGAAAATCTTGGCCTTCATTGCGAAACTCCTATTGCCTGGCGGGACGGGCAGGGATCGCCGCGCGCCTCCACCGGCACCGGTCCCCGTGTCTTCGACGGCGGTTATATCACTTGCATATTATTTGTCGACAAAAATTATGCAGCAGATCAGAGGGCGATATCCAGTTTTCCGCCGCGCGCGAAAAGCTTCTGTATTTGCTGCACGATCTGCTCGGCATGGATCGTCGCCAAGCGGTCGGCGGCCTCGCTGTCGCGCGCGGCGATGACAGCGATAATGTCTTCGTGCTCGTCGACGAAACGTTGCGGCAAGCGGTCTTCATAGGACTGGTAATAGAGCCGCAAGATGCGTCGCCCCTCATCGAGGAGACGATTGAAGAGACCGGAGAAGTAGGCGTTGCGGCCTGCCTCGGCGATGGCTGAATGGAAGGCAGCGTTGGTGGCAATCATCGCCAGGGCGTCCTGGGCCGCGACCGCCGCGGCGAAGTCGGCCTGATGCGCGCGGATCACCTGCAGATCATCGAGGCGATGATACTGGGCGGCCAGACGGGTGGTCACGCGATACATCAGCACCAGCGCATCGAAGAAGGTATGCATATTGAGGAAATCGATATTCGATACCATGGTCGAGCGATTGGGCAGCGTGTCGATCAGGCCCTCGCCGGCCAACCTCACCAGCGCCTCGCGGATCGGCGTGCGCGACATCTTGAAACGCTCGGCCAGTTGCACCTCATCGATCGGACTGCCGGGCGGTAAAACCAGGTCCAGGATCTCATCGCGCAAGAGGTCGTAAACCATCTTGACGCCGGAGCCTCGCTTGCGTTCGGGAGTGGACTTCGTGTCGGTATCAGTCATGCCGGTATCCTCTTGTCGACAAAAGGAATACTTTTTCTCGCGTGCTGGTCAATAGCTCTGGCAACTCGGGCGGGTGAAATGCCCGGAGCAAGGCCTCTAAAATCGGAATCGATTTTCGATTCTGACGTAACCTGTCATGCTGAGCCGTCGGAGCGGGAATTTTCGACTTCTGGTTCCTGCAAGGGAGAGAAGGGAAAGTCCCATGGAGGCGGCATCGACTTTTCGGAAGCGCAGATTGCCTTTTACGACTCGCTTGCCCCTGCTCTAGCAAGGCCGTCGCCGCGGAGATTCTGGCCCGCCGGGGATATCTGGCTGCGATTGTTTCGGGTATCTGGGAAGGTATCGGTTGCAGGGCCTGATGGGACGGAGACTTGTAAAGTCTCGGCCTCAAGCCGACCCTCGCGGCAACAATTTCAGCTTTGCGCCAAGCGCGGTCACCGCGGACGTCGAGCACTTTTTCTTTGGGCGATGCAGACGAGTGAGCAAATATAGAAGCAGCGGTCCGGCACCTGTAGCCAGTTCGATTTCTCTTTCTTCGGTTGCTTGACGACAGTATCAGCGATGACACAAACGGCTCTCCATCATCCCATGCATTGATACGGCCGACCGCCAAATAGTTTAGGGACGCGGTGTTTGCCGCTCAGCGTGTCAAAAGGCTAGCGCGGGCCGGTGGCTGCATCACGGGGTTCAGATCAAAGTCCAACGCCAATACTACGTCTGGATTCTAGCAGGACAGCCCCAGACTTTACTTCCAGCTGGAACATCGTGATTAACAAAAGACATCGCGCCAACCACCGCACCATCTCCAATCGTCACGCCACGAGAAATAACGCTGTTGGGACCGATGTAGACGCCGCTGCCAATCTTGGTTGGAGAATATTCGATCGGCGCTTTTCCCAGTGTTAAGCTTCTTTGCACAGTGTCATGTGAATAGATCTGAACACCAGTGGAGATTGAGCAGTGGTCACCGATCGAAAGCCCGCCAGTCCCATCCAATACCGTTCCAGGACCAATCCAGGTATGGCAACCGACACGGACCTCTCCCATAACGAGGGCACTGTCATAACAGGATGTACCCTCACCAAATCCATATTCACGCGCATTTTCCCAACGATCAGTTATCAAATCGCCGAAGGACACGCGCCGCTGGAATTGCGCGAGCTTCTTGAGTTGCAGCGTTTTTTGAAGTGCTCTCAATGTTTCAATCATGAGTGAACTTGCTCTATCTACTTTGACCGTTGAGATAAACTCACCACAATGGGCCAAAGACGCGGTAGCCTCGCACGTGTGATATTCCACCACCTATCGCTCTTGCCCAAGACTAGACCGTTGCAGCTTCGGTAGTCGTCCGCCCCACCGATTTCACACGCATGGCAAGAAGACCTTCGATATCGAGTGCGCGATCGTGGCGACTATTTGCGCGGAACAATCGCGCCATTAAATCAAGCCAACTATCAAAGTCCTCATTTCCAATCCAAGCAACCGAGAGGCAGTCCCCAGGCAACGGTCCGTCAAACGAGTCGTCGTTGGATGGATCCGTAAGCTCGTTTGTTTCGATCAACCATTTGGTTCGCCTAATGGAAACGTGAGGGACGGTCTTGGCTTGTTCAAGCAGGAAATCCCTCAAATCCTTGTCGCCAATGATATCACTCAGGAGGAGAAGCCAAGCGATCTCGACCGGATCCATCTGCGCCAAGGCCGGCGACGATGTGCCTTGGAGATTGCTACGACGACTAAGTAGAATGGCGGCCTCTCCTGCATCTCCCTCGAGCAGCGAGATAATGCCGAGCAGAACCCATGGCTCGGCGATATGGCTAATCCAAGTACTTAGCTCTCTCAGGGTCTGCGCGACCTCCTTGAAATCTCCTCCCTTCAGAATTGCCGATCTGGCCGAACGAAGCACTGCGGCCATCGGGCTGTCCGGAACGGCCGCGTTCACGAAAACTACGGAAGGGGATTGCATTGGAACGATCTCGAATTTGCCGAACCAATTGATTTGTCTGACAACTTCGCCTGAACGAACGGCGCGGCGGCACTCGTACCAATCTGCAATATAAGTCCACGCCTGACGCGTATAGCGGCTGTGGACGAGTTCATAACCCTTTTTGCGGATGTCGGAATAAAGATCGAGGTCTTTGCTGACCTCGTTGATCTTTTGGTAGAGCTCCTTTCCGCTGCCCATGATGCAGTTTTGCATATCCACAAAGCCGTATTCTTTCAGACGATCGGAGTCAGGAGCAAGAAGAACCGTACCGCAAGCTGGTATCTCAAGGTGCTTGCGAACGACGTAGTCCAGCCGCGTCGTGTCGGCAGCCGAAAAGTAGCTTTGAGAAATTAACTGAGCGTATCTAGCGTCACGAACCTCAAATGGCCTGCGGTCCTGTAGCCTATAGCCCGGATGAGTATAAATTAGCGTTGGAAAGAAGTGTTGAATCTCGTGGGTCAGCTTTGCCCGCCACGGGTAGAAACTCGGGAATAGATGCCCACTCATTATGTTGATGGGGATGATCTTTTCCAAGTTATAGTCATGGAATATCTCGGGATCGATAAATTTCGGAATGACGAAACAGGCAAATTGCGAGAGCTCCGGCATATGCTGCAGATGTTCCAGCCCGAAGCAGAAGATCGTGTCAATGCCGTATTCAGTGAGAGCGCTCAACGTGAGTGGCCGCATCGGGTCGTGTGGATCGCAATTGAAGTACAGCGCCCGCGGTATCTCTGGGTAGGTATGAATGTTTGTGATGTTAAGCCGTAGTGGTCTGCCGGAATGCACTGCCGAAAATATGACGAAATCGGGCTGCAGCTCATCGCAGACGGCTTTGAAATCGAAATCGCGGTCGACAACACTAACCTCGCAGTGGTGAGCAAGCGCGTAAATCCACTCGTCGACCACATTGGTGAGAACTGGAGCAGTGGTCGTATTGAGCTGCGGCAACACGCATAGAACGCGTCTGCGCTGTGTTGCCACCGTCATCTCTCACCCTTTTCGAAAAATGAGCAAATTGCATCGACGACTTGTTGCTGCTGCGCCGCGGTTATGCCAGCGAACATGGGCAAAGACAGCCCCTGGCCGGCAAATTCTTCCGTTGCAAGAAATTCACTTTGGGCGCTTTCGACTTGCGCCAAGCAAGGCTGCCGATGCAATGGAATGGGGTAGTGCAATCCGGTCTGGATACTTCTTGAATCAAGGTGCGACCGTAGGTCGTCGCGCCGATCCGTGCGTACAACGTAGAGATGGTAAACATGATCGCCATGCACGACTTCAGGGAGCGTAAGGGGCGTGCCTTTCAAGCCCTCCCTATACCGTTCTGCGGCCCGCTTCCGCTGATCAGTCCAATCATCAAGATGCCTTAGCTTGCTGTTCAAGACCAACGCTTGCAGGCCATCCATGCGGTAGTTATAGCCGATCTGTTCGTGGAGATAACGCTGCGTCTGCCCGTGATTTCTCAGTGCCCTCAGCCGCTGAGCGAGGTCGGCGTCTTGCGTGACGATGAGGCCGCCTTCACCCGCTGCACCGAGATTCTTGCCCGGGTAGAAACTGAAACAGCCCATTGACCCCATCGATCCGAGCGGTCGACCGTTGTAACGAGCGCCGATTGCTTGGGCCACATCTTCTATCATTGTCAGTCCGTGACGCTCGGAAAACTCCAGCGCTGCCTTCATATTTGCGGGCTGACCATAAAGATGAACCGGAATGACTGCTTTCACATCGCCATCCAGACGCCTTTCCGCATCCGCAAAGTCGATCGTACCCGTAGCACGTTCCACATCACAAAAAACCGGAACAGCACCCTGATAGATCACCCCCCACAAGGTGCCGATAAAGCTATGGGCCGGTACCAGAACCTTGTCTCTCGGGCCTATGCCCGCTGCAATGACCGCCAGATGCAGGGCAGCACTGCCACTGCTGACGGCAATGGCGTGATCGACTTCAAGATAGGAGGCGATGGCCTTTTCGAATTCGTCAACCCATGGCCCCAGGCAAAAAGCGCTCGCATCGAACAGCCGTTCGATCTCCGGCATGACATTATGGCGAATCTGCTCCCATTGGATAGAGAGATCGACGAAAGGTACCGTTGTCTGTGAACTCATCGCCCACTCTCCGACATGTCGCGAGTAGACCCTATCACACGTGCTGGATTGCCCGCGACGATGGCATATTCGGGAACGTCTTTGGTCACCACCGCCCCCGCTGCTACCATAGCCCTTCGTCCAATTACAATGTCCGGTAGAATCGTGGCATTACTTCCGATCGATGCGCCGGAGCAGATACGGGTGGGAAGGCAGACCCAATCTTCCGAGCCCTGCAATGCACCGTCAGCGTTTGTCGCAGCCGGATAACGATCGTTTGTGAACATGACGCCATGGCCCACGAACACCTCGTCCTCAATGATGACACCAGAGCAGATGAAGCTATGGGACTGGATCTTGCATTTTGCACCGACATGGACATCCGATTGGATTTCCACGAAGGTGCCGATCCGTGTTCCACGGCCGATTGTGCAGCCATACAAATTGACGAGATCTGGATGGAAAACCAGTACGTCATCTTCAAAAACGACATTGTCAGCGATGGGCATTGGGCCACTCCTTTTCAGCAAGGATCTCTGACAAGGCAGTCACCACGCTGACTTGTTCGGCATCCGTCATTCCGGAGAAAAGTGGCAGTATGAGATGAGCTGCGCTGACATGTTCGGATCGGGAAAGCCCTGCATGCCGAGCCCCGCGCCAGGGCGCCTCAAGGTGGCTGGACATGACTGCACGTCGGGTCGCTATTTTTCGGTCGAGCATCTCCTGCATGACCACTTCGCGATCTGCACCTTCAGGCAACCCAATTGAATAGCTCTGCCAGTTAGATTTCGCCCAGTTCGGCTCTTGCGGTACGATTATACCGTTGACGGGCATCAGGAGTTCGCCGTAACGCTTCGCCAATTTCCGCCTTTCGGCAACAATTCCATCGAGACGCTTTAGCTGCTCTCGTCCAACCGCAGCCTGAAGGTCGGTCATGCGGTAGTTGAAACCCGTCTCGGTGTAGGTCTCGATCACAACACGATTGGATGCATGACGGGCGAGGTCGGAGACAGACATTCCATGTTGCCTCAGAAGGCGGCACTTCGCGTCTATTTCAGGGTTGTTCGTGGTGATCATTCCGCCCTCACCCGTCGTAAGAACCTTGCGGGGATGAAATGAGAAGCATGCCACGTCGGAGAGCACGCCACCGATCCGGTGCCATTGGTCATCGACCAGGATCATCGATCCGCTGGCGCAGGCGGCGTCTTCCACCACTGCCAGCCCATACGCATGAGCGACCGCGCAAATCGCCTGCAAGTCGCACGGCATACCAATTTGGTCCACACACAACACGGCTTTAGTCCGCGACGATATCAGCACCTCAATACTGGTCGGATCCATGTTGTAGCTACCTGCACCGATGTCGGCGAAGACCGGCTCGGCACCACACATATGGATGGCATTCGCTGTCGCAATGAAGCTGTGACTGACCGTGATCACCTCGTCACCCGGTCCAACACCGACAGCCAGCAGTGCCAAATGAAGCGCTGTCGTACAGTTGGAAACCGCGCACGCATATGAGGCACCGGTCATTGCAGCGAACTCCGTCTCGAACCCAAGAACCTGTGGTCCCTGGGTCAACCAGCCGGAAGCGATGACGGAAGCGAGTGCGTCTGCTTCTTCTGGACCCACCGTTGGGCGCATAAGGGGGATCACTTGGCCGTCTCCAGCACGAAGACACATTCATCCCGCCACCATCGCACCAGATCGCGCAATCCATCTTCCAGCCCGATCGAAACTTGGAAACCAAGTTGCGCCCGCGCCTTTGACGGATCGGCCAACCGCCGCTCGACTGGGTTAACGTTGCGAGCAGGTTCATGGTGGATTCCGAGATTTTCCCGTCCCATGATCTTGAGCAGCGTCTGCGCCAATTCTTTTAGAGAAACTTCGGCCCCTGACGCGACATTGTAGACTTCGTCCGAAGCAGAAGAGAGAGCCGCCGCGATATTCGAAGACGCGACGTCACGAACCTCCACGAAATCCATGGTTTGCAAGCCGTCACCAAAGATGATCGGAGGTTGATTGGCAGCAATTCTCTCCATCCACCGGATCAAGACTTCCGTGTAGCGGCCGTGGATATCCATGCGCGTTCCATAGACATTGAAGTAACGAAGCGCACAGTAGTTAAGGCCGTACATATCGTTGAATGATCGGAGCAGCTTTTCGTTGAAGAGCTTCAGGCCGCCGTACAATGTTCGATCGGCGTAGGGTGCTGCGGCCTCCGTGGTCGGAAATTCTGGAGCATAGCCATAGATTGAAGCGGACGACGCAGCGATGATCTTCTGAATTTTGTGTTTCACGCAGAGCTGCAGAAGATCGAATGTGGCGCGGCCCATAACCTCAAAGGCCTCGGCGGGTTCGGCGGCACAATGTGTAATCCTCAAAGCGGCCTGATGGAATACGATATCGGCGTCTCGCACCAGCTCGTCCATGAGCGCATTGTCACGAATATCGCCGTTTACAAGCCGCAAGCGCGGGTCGGCGGCAACGGAAGAGAGATTCTCAGACCTCCCACGCACCATATTATCGACAGCCACAACGGCCTGGACCTCGTGGCCCATGAGTTGATCGACAATGTGCGAGCCGATGAAGCCGGCGCCTCCGGTTACTAAAATGCGCTTCCCTCTTAGGAAATCTGAGGCGTTCGATTGTTTAACCTTTTGTTCCATCGTCTCACTCTGCCGCGATGATATTGAATGTGTTGCGCTTACTGCATGCGACCTGCTGCAAGCTGCGCTCCAGTGCCGACTGCGCCCGCTCCAGCGTTCTGACAATCCTCAGTCCGAAATCACCATCAGTTTGGCAACGCTCCTGCCCGAGGATGGAGCGACGGAGGTGTTCAACCACTTCTGTAAGCGGCTCGGGGCCGGAAATGCGCGGGGATGTCACCGCGCCGATTCTGTAATTCGGAAGATTGATCTCGCGATCCTGATTGGAATGGATAGTGATGCCGGAATCATAGATCTTGACCGGCTCATCGCGGTTCAAATCATCCCAGACAGCCATTTGCTTGCTGCCCCCAAGAGCAATCCGCCGCATTTTTACCGGCGACATCCAACTCAGATTGAGGTGCGCGACCATAGAGTTCTCGTAATGCAAGGTGATGTAGGCGATATCGGGCGATTTGTCGTTGACGTGACAATACCCGCTGGCCTCCACTGAAACCGGCTCTGCCGCAAACAGATAGTCCAGGATCGATAGGTCGTGAGGAGCGAGATCCCAGAGCACATTTACGTCCGGTTGAAAAAGGCCCAAATTGACGCGCTGGGAGTCAAAATAGGAAATATGCCCGAGCGTGCCGCTTGCAACGAGATCTCGGAGCTTTCGAACGGCAGGATGGAAGAGGAAGGTGTGATCAACCATCAGAGTTAAGCCATAGGCTTTGGCCCGCGCGACCAGGTCTTCCGCCTCTTCACTTGAACCGCACATGGGCTTCTCGATCATCACATGCTTGCCGGCGTCCAAACCGGCCTTAGCAAGCGAGTAGTGCGAGGACACCGGCGTTGCGATGACCATTGCATCAATATTTGGATCGAGAATGACAGACGAAGCGTCTTCGTAAATCGCGGCGCTCGGGAACGATTGCGCCAGTCGTTCTCGAACCTCCAGCCGCGTGTCAACAATTGCGGCTAACTGAATCCCAGGATTGCTGGAAAGGACACGTAGCAGGTTGCGCCCCCAGTAACCTACGCCGCATAAAGCCACCTTGATCATGCCAGCAAGACCCTCACACTTAATCGGCATGACTTATCGTGGTGCAATCTTGCCCCAGCCTGACGGTTACTGTTGAGGCGAACTCTAATCCTCGATCGAAGGTGAAACTTGTATTCCGGCTCCGCAGTCAGCGGCAAAGCTTCGTGTTGGGCTTCGGCTGGGCGTTGTGTCGCTGCTGAAACACATGCGAATTTGGGCGAACCTGGCGGCTTGAGAAATCGACACGGAGTCCAAAAAAAAGCTCCTCGACGCCTATGCGGAGGAGCTTTCTGTGAGGCGACTTGACTGGCAAATATTCAGGTTTTGTTGGTTGCGGGGGCAGGATTTGAACCTGCGGCCTTCAGGTTATGAGCCTGACGAGCTACCGGGCTGCTCCACCCCGCGCCAAGTGCAAAACCCTTTGGGTTTTGTCACGGTGCGTAAACTGCGAAGCAGTTTACGCTACTGCCCGAGCAAATTGCCGAAGGCGATTTGTCTCGTGTAAGGGACGCACTGCATG
>NZ_KB897861.1:0-45594 GCF_000377185.1 Rhizobium sp. 42MFCr.1 | reverse complement strand
GCTTGGTCCGCACAATCAGCTTCTCGATTTGGAAAGGAAGCTGATTGGCGTGCCGGTAAGGCCGTCGCGATCGATCTGTCAGTCCTTCCAGACCGCTGTCGTTATAGCGGCTGATGATCTTGTGACCGGTCTTGCGGGAGATGCCGAATTCGCGGCACAGCGCCGCTATCTTCTCGCCATCCAGAACCCGCGCAACGAATTTGAGACGCTCGTCCATGCGGTTGCACTCCTGCAAAGGCACCTTCGCTCTCCTCGCAAAGGCCAAAAGTGTAACCCATGTCTCCGGTATGAACTGTCACCCCTCTCTCGGGAAGGACAAACTGCTCGTTTCTTCAAAGATCGCCTCTTAGTTCCACGTATCGCGCCGATGCACCAACCCGCACGTGAAACCTTTTTGGCGCAGCCACGCAGGCCGCGAAGGCGGCTTTACCCGCAGGACGCTTGAGCGCCTCGTTCGCCCTCAGTTGGCCCAGCCCGGTCAGTAACCGCACGACAACGCGTTTGTCGGTCTGAAGCCATGTTCACAGGCGGGATTCACGGAATACCGCGGTTGATACTGAAAATCTCCGCGATTTGAACTTTGCGGAGTTGTTGTGCAGGCCGAAGCAAACGCGGCGAGCCCTATCAGCATAAGCATCCGAAGTCTGCGCATGGGTTTCTCCCTGCGGTGGGTGAACTCGTGTCGAGAAACAATCTATCACCGCCATCTGGCGCATGCGAACGAACAGTTGACGGCGAAATTGGCTTTGTGTGGCGCCAGTGGAGCGGTACCTTGCACGGCGTGAATACGCCCCTTGACGCTGTCGCAAAATGAGAACAAAATAGGAACATTCCTATGGAGGTTCTCATGACCCATACTGAACAGGTTATCGCGAATGCCCTTGCTGCCGTCGCCGCAAGCCGGGCGGAGCGGGAGCGCGATGCCGAGCGCCGCAAACGCGTTTTCGGCCATATCGATATCGGCCGCCCTCTGCCTGTAATCAAAGGCCAGCAACTCAGCCTTGACCTTCACTGATGACGACGTGATTGAGACGATCGCCACCGTGCTGAAGGACGTCCGGTGCCAATCGGTATCTTGCGATGGCATTGCGTGGCCGGAACTCGTTTGCCGCCGGCCCAAATGAGTTGGTCCGCACCGGCTCCTGCCGCGAAATTCGACGACAGGGGTGCCTCCCGTGACTGCGGCCCAGTCGTCACCGTCGCCCATATTGACGGGACACGTGATCTGCCCGCCCTCTATGTAGAACGTGTCCCAGCCCGGACCCATGTCGATATTGCCGTTGACCGCTCCTGGATCGCTGAAACCGAGATTGACATGTCAGTCGTCGCCCAGGCCCGTCGTCGCTGACCCAGCCTGATAGCGAACGCTCACCGCCGATGGCTTGCTGGCCGCCGCCTGAGGCAGGTCATCAACCTTCGCCGTTACCGTCGCCCGGCTCACGTGCTGAGGCGTGGTGGCAGGCACAGCCCAAAGCAGATCTTTCTCAGTCAGCCGATGTGGCGGTGAAGACAGCCAACTGGGCATCGAAGGCACGCTTGAAGGCCGGCCGCGCTTTGCCGCGGGCGACATAGGCGAAAAGGTTCGGGTATTCGTCCAGCATGCCCAATCCTTCCAATCTGCGCAGTACCGTCACCATGAGGATGTCGGCGGCACTGAAGTTCCCGTCGAGCCAGTCGGCATCGCCAAGCCGATCGGAAAGTTCGCTCAGTCGCTTGCGAATGCGTTTGTCAATCATGGGCAGGCGCTGCTCGTACCAGGGCTGGTCGCCCTCCAGGAACCTGGCAACTTCTCTATCGACGATCGGCGGCTCTATCGTGTCCAGTGCGGCAAACATCCATGCGATCGCGCGTGCCCGGGCATTTGTATCCTCAGGCAGCAGGCCCGCATGGCGCTCCGCGATATGCAGCACGATCGCCCCCGACTCAAACAGGGCGAGATCGCCCTCCTCATAGGTCGGAATCTGCCCGAAAGGTTGAACCGCGAGATGCGCGGGTTCCTTCATCGCTTTGAACGAAAGAAGACGAACGTCGTAAGGCTGGCCCACTTCTTCGAGCGCCCAGCGAACGCGCATGTCGCGCGCCAAACCCCGGCCGCGATCGGGCGACCGTTCAAAGGCGGTAATGGTGATGGCCATTGTTGTTCTCCATAGCGTGTCTGTCTTGAAGACGACTGGCTGAACGAGATTCTGACACCCAATGTTCAGGATAGTCCTCGCGGTTGTTCAAATAGTCAGGAAGGATTCCTGCTGGCGCGAGGGGGCAGCTTTCGACTTATGCTGGACGTTTCTTCCGCACAGGTCGCAAACGCCCACATCGCGAAGGGTGCGTCGCCTGCTTCGACTAAGCCATCCTTCGCAGCACATCGAGCAGCGTCTGGGCGTCGTCATTGGCGCCGATCCGCCGGAGGCCGTCGTCCGCAAGCGTAGCGATCGCCTCGAGCGCTTCGTACTCGTTCCAGCCCGCATCGACCGATGCCGCGACGAGATCGCGGAAGGCGAACTGCAGCGCGTCCTGGCAGCGGATGTCCCGGTCGGGGTCATCAGTGGCGACGAAGGGTTTGTAAATGTCTCTCATCTCGCTCCCCGCGAATGTGCCGACGAGACAGAATAGTCGAAATGTGTTTAAGGAAATGCTTAAGAATTTGCCAATCTTCAGGGGTAAAGTGCCGATGCGATGGGCGGGGAGTGTTGCGGCGCGTAGCGGTCTCCCGAAACGGCAACAAAATGGTCTTCAGAAGGTTAAATCTCGGACGGCCGCCGTTCTCAATTCTATTGCGGAATGATAATACTGTCAGCGCAAACGGAGGGGGATACTCTATGCCACGCATATCGCAGCTATACTTCAGGACGGCAGTCATATTTCTGATTATCGGCATCCTCATGGGGCTGAACATGGCGATCTCGCAGGATCACAGCGTGATCGGCGCCCATGCGCACTGTAATCTCTTGGGTTGGGTGACCATGGCGATCTTTGGCGGCTACCACGCCCTCAATCCCCAGAAGGCCGAGAAGCGTCTCGCGATGATCCAGTATTACGTCTACACGGCAGGCATCGCGCTCATGGTGCCGGCGCTCTATCTCATGCTTCAGGGCAATACGGCCATGGAGCCGATCGTCGCTCTGGCGTCGGTCATCACCTTCGTCGGCGTGTTGCTGTTCGCTTTCATCATCTTCTCCAGCGAAAAGGTGGTACTCACACCGCCGGCGCCGTCATATCGCTGATCTGTCAAATGCAGCGTCTGGCAGGGTAGCCACCCTGCCCGGCACTCCGCCCAGCGCATCTCGTCGCCGGACATCGATGTCGCTTTAATTGCGAGCCCGTTGCGAGCACGTCGCCTCGAGTTTCAATGGACGATCTGAATCCGGATCTGTTCCTTCGCCGCGTATTCGTGGCAATCGCCGGCAGCGTCGCCGACGAAGATCACATCGCCATCGGAATCGAACAGGCCCCAGCAGGCTTCGTCGTCGAGGTAGACTTTTCTGACATAGCCGAAGGGTTCGGCATCGAGGACGACGCTGGGTGCATCAGGAACAGCCGCAAGTGTTCGCATGGATAACTCCAATGAGTCGTTTCTGTTTTAGTGCAAGCTTATATTGCGCTTTGAAGCTGACCTGGGGCTATCCTTAGAAATCGGGATGGGAAACTGAGGTTGACGAGCGGACGGATTGGTGGCCGAATCACCCGAGTGGTCTGTTTCCGCCCCTTCGCCGGAGCTGAAGCGCATTGCCGCGGGCAATCAAAATCCTTATCTAGCACAGGCTGTCATCACCAAAGGATTTTCTCATGGCCGCCGATCTCAAGGCTCGTCCCCGTCCCGTTGGAGCAACCGCCGTTCTTGGTCGCACCGGCTTTCCACATGTCACCTCGGCCACCAAGGGTGAGCTCGATATCGTCACCGGCGCCTCGCAACCTGGCTTCAATCCGCTCGACCTCCTCTATGCGTCGCTGTCAGCCTGCCTGGTCCTGAGCGCGCGCATTGCCGCAAGCCAGATGGGCATGCTCGACCGGATCACGGAGATCACGGCCGACGTTACTGGCGAGAAGGCAAGCGAAGGCCCGTCGCGTGTCCAGACATTCAACATCGCCTTCTCGATCAAGGGCGACCTCGATGAAGAGACGCGCCTGAAGATCGCCCATGCGGCGGAAGAAATCTGCACGGTCAGCAACACAATTCGCGGGGCGCCTGAATTCTCGGCCGTCATTTCCGGCTGATAGGCTCGGTGCTGCAAATTCGCATCGGCGGGCAATAAGATTGCGCTTTTGCCTGCCCCTGTCGCTCCTCGGCTATCACGACACCATCGCTTCTGATAGGTCCGTTGCTCGCCGCCGGTCGTCAGGCGGTCAGAACGCATCGAGAGCTAATGTCGCAGGCCGCTTCCACCGTCGCAGAAACCCCCGCATCCAACCGTTTTCCCCTCGCCGCCCTGATCCTCGGCGGCGCGGCGATCGGCGGCTCGCCGATCTTCGTGCGGCTGTCGGAAGTCGGGCCGATGGCGACGGCCTTCTGGCGCGTCGCCCTGGCGCTGATCCCGATCTTCATATTCTCGCTTGCGAAGGGCAAGGATGCGGGCTCGAAGCCTGAAAAGCTATCCGACTATGCCCTGCTGGTCGTGCCGGGTGTCCTGCTCGCCATGGATCTCGCGGCCTGGCACCTCTCCATCACCATGACGTCGGTGGC
Source organism: Rhizobium sp. 42MFCr.1 (assembly GCF_000377185.1). Lineage (NCBI taxonomy): Bacteria > Pseudomonadati > Pseudomonadota > Alphaproteobacteria > Hyphomicrobiales > Rhizobiaceae > Rhizobium > Rhizobium sp. 42MFCr.1. The sequence continues at coordinate 40,916 of NZ_KB897861.1, read as the reverse complement.
CAATGCGACGCTGCTTGCCAATCTGGCTCCCGTCGTTGTCACGGTGATCGGGCTTCTGTTTTTCGGCGCAGTCGTTACCCGTGTCTTCGTTCTCGGGCTGGTATTGGCGCTTGCTGGCGTGGTTGTCCTGAAGGGCGGTCCTGCGGCGCTTGGCAATGGCGACCTCAGCGGCGATGGCGTCGCGGTCATCGCAGCCGTGTTCTATGCCGGCTACATCCTGGCAATCGGCAAGCTGCGCAGCCGGTTCGATACGGTCCGCATCATGCTCTGGAGCACGGCGTCGGCTGCTGTCTGCATCTTCCCGATCGGCTTCTTCTACGAAGGCCACATGCTACCGCCGACGGCCTATGGCTGGGCGATCGTCTTCGGTCTTGCCTTCGTCAGCCACGCGGGCGGGCAGGTGGCGATTGCCTATTCGCTCGCCTATCTGCCGGCCGCCTTCTCCTCACTGACGCTGCTGCTGCAGCCGGTCGTGGCGGCAATCCTCGCCTGGGTTCTGCTCAGCGAACCGATCGGCCCGATGCAGGCGGTCGGCGGGGCAGTGGTGCTCGCCGGGATTCTGGTTGCCCGGCGAGGCTGATCTCAAATCAGGCGGCGGCCGCAGCGGCGACGCGACGCACATCGAGGATGGCGAGCGCCTCGTCGACCGTTGAGGCAAGCTCCGCCTTGTCGCTGTTGCAGGTGCCCCAGGCCTCGATGAAGCTGCTCGTCTTGCCGTAGCTGTTGTCGAGAACGCAGTGATCGGCGCCCAAGAGCACGCACATGATATGCCCGTGCATGCGATCGGTGATGACCTGGCGCGCCGAGCTCAGCAGGGCGACGCCACGGTCGAAACGCTGCTGCGCCCGTTCGCGATAGGCAAGCTCCGTCATCCGCGCGCGGCCGCCGATACGGCCGGTCAGAAGGCCCTTCAGGATCGCGGCGTGCTTCGTCTGGCGCTGGAAATCGGCAGGCTCGTCGGGCCAGTCCGATTTCACGGTACCCGGACGCAAGGTTGCTGCCGTCAGGTCCTGTGCGGTGCCGACTTCCTGGTCCTCACGCAGATTGAGCAGCAGCTCGTGCTGCGGCGTCGGTCGAGTGACCGGACCGATGCAGAAGGCCATGTCCGGGCAAAGCCGCGTTTCGCACTGGAACCAGCGCTGGGCAAATTCCAGGCTTCGCTGGTCGCGAACGAGAAGCGTGAACTGACCGTGGCGCTCGATCGCACGCGCGGTGCTGTCGACATTTGCCTGCTCCTTGAAATGGATCGTCTGCGGCATCTGGACGATCGGGCGGCCCTTGTGCTTGTCGAGCAGGCCTTCGCGGAACTGGCGGTAGCCGGCCCAGATGTCACCGAAATTGCCGCCGCCGTGCAGGAAAATGCGACCGCTGCTGATCGCGCCGAGCATCCGGTCTTCATCATAGGTCGGGATCTCGGTCACGTAGGTCGGGCGCGTACGTTTCTTGTCGAAATAGGCAAGCTCGCCGAGCCAGATGGCGCTGTCGCCGATATTGTAGTGGTTCGGGAAGTCGAGAAGCGCAAAACGCTCGGACGGATCAAAGAGGTCGGAAAGGCAATTGGCGATCACGCCCTGCAGGCGGTTGATGATCGTAATATTGGATTCCATGAAATGCTCCTTGTTTACGGACACTCGGGTCCATGCAAGCGGCTAGGCTTCGGCCTGTTTGCGGAATGGGTTGAGGGACATGGCAAGCGCGATGTAAGGGCGGATGACCGAGCGGCCGAAGATCGGCAGGAACGCCAGGTAAATCAGTCCGCCCAGGCCGATGCTAAGGCCAAGCGCGAGCCAGCGGTTCTGAATGTGCTCTACGATGACCGGATGCGCGAACCACACGCAGACGGCCATCAGTGTCGCGCCGCAGAAGGGTAGGGCGACGGCCTTCAGCGTGCTTTTGGCGTCGATATGCGCGTATCGCTGAAGCACATATTGCTGATAGGGCATCGTCAGCCAGGCACGCAGCGTATAGCCCGCAGCAACGGCGACAACGCCGTAGGGGACGAGCAGCCAGGTGAGGATCAGCGTCGTCACGAGCTGCAGGGCGGCGACGGAGAGGATCGATTCCGCCCGGTTGACAGCCGAGAGCGCCGACGAGGCAAAGAAGTTCGTGACGAAGGGAACCGCCATCAGCACGAGGACGGTGGCGATATCGCCGGCATTGCCCCACTTGTTGCCGAAGAGCAGCGCGATCATGTCGTTCGACAGGGCGCCGAAGCCGAGCAGCAGCGGGATGGTTCCGAGCGCGGCTGCACCGACGATCTTGTTGTAGGCGTTGCGGAAGGCCGTGTGGTCGTTCTGCAGGCGCGACAGCGTGACGAGCGATACGCTGCCGATCGGGGCCAGCACCGCTTGGCCAATCAGCTCGATCAGCCGCCAGGCAATGCGATAGCGGCCGACTTCGACCGGGCCGAACCAGCGCGAAATGAAGATATCCTGCACGCGGGCGAGCAGCATCCACATCAGCTGGGTCACGACAAGGCTGATGCTGAAGAGGAAAACGGACCGGAACATCGGCACATTGAAGCGAAACTTCGGCATCCAGGGATAGTAGAACCAGCCGAGGAGCACGGTCACGGCGGCGTTGACCGCGGTCTGCGCAACGAGCGCCCAGACGCCCCAGCCGAGAAAGGCGCAGACGACGGCGGTGATGCCTGAGAGCAGGCTGGCGGCGATTGCCTGCCCGGCGAGGCTCTTGTGGCCGAATTCACGGGCAAGGCGCGCATTGTGGATGACGGCCAGCGACGAAATCGGAAGCAGTGGTGCCAGCCAGCGCAGAATGCCTGAAACCGATGGATCGCGCACCAGATCGCCGTAGTAGGGCGCGAAGAAGAACACCAGCGAGGCAACGATGGCGCTGAAGGCGATCGTCGCCCAGAAGGCGGTATCGGCAAGCTCCTCGTCGAGATCAAGCTGGCGCGTGACCGCATCACCGAGGCCTGCATAGGCAAGCACGCGGCCGATTTCCACGAAGAGGCTCGCAAGCGCGAAGGTACCGAAATCGCCGGGCCCGAGAATGCGTGCGAGGATGACGAAGATCACGAAGGTCGCGATTGTGCTCCAGGCCACGCGAATGACCGACCAGAGGACGGAAAGTGCGGTTTTCTTCTTAAGCTCGGCGTGCGCAATTGCCGTATCGGCCATGCATTATCCAATCGAATTTGGCTCGCGAAGAGTCGCGCGTTGATTCTGTTGGCGGCGAAGCGAAACCTCAGGCGGGCTGCTTTGCCTTCGGCCCTCGCCAGTAGGCGAGCATGCCGGTCAGGTTGTCACGAAGCTGGCTGCGGTAGGTCAGGCCAAGTTCCTCGTTGAGTTTTCGGCGCCCGATGGCCTCCATGAGCGCCTGGCGGATTTCCCAGCGCAGCATGCCGCGCATGTTCGAGCGGCGATCGAAGAGATATTTGGCGTACAGCGCTCCGTTGCCGAAGGCGTAGCCGGTCTGGAGACGCTTGATATCCGCGAGTTCACGCCGTCCATGGAAGTGTTTGACGGCAAAATCCGGCAGATATTCGACACGCACGCCGGCATTGAAGGCGCGGTGCACGTAGTCGGTGTCCTCACCGGAGCGGAAAGGGGAGCCCGCCCCGAAGCGAGTATCGAAAAAGCCGATCTTCTCGACCAGCCCATGGGGAAACGCCATGTTCGCGCCATGAATGAAGCCGCCGGCATGCAGCTCGCTGCTCAATACCGCAGGTTCCATCTCGGGCTTGATCGTGACCGGCAGGTCGCGTGTGTCGCCGAGCTCGATCCGCCCGCCGCGCATGACCATCTCGGTATCCGAGCTGAAAAGCGCTGCGAGCGTGCTGAAATAGTCGGGGAAAATCTCGCAGTCGTCGTCGGTAAAGGCGAGGACACGGCCTCTCGCGGCGTGGAGGCCCGTGTTGCGGGCGACGGCGAGGCCGGGTTTCGCTTCATAGATCAAGTTGGTCTTGATCGGCGCGGTCGACGCCCATTGGCGGACGACGTCCGACGTCTCGTCCGTGGAGCCATTGTCCACGAAGACCAGTTCAAGTCTCAGATAGTCTGCCTGGCGGGCGGCAATAGAAACGGCATCCAGGCAGTTCGTTAGTCCATAGACCCGATTTCTCGACGAGATGATCAGGCTGATGTCCACGGGCCGAGGAGGCATGCAAATTCCCCTTCTGCGATCGATGTCGAGGCGAGGATAGGGCTGGGACCCCGCTTCGGCAAGGAGCATTTTGCGCTGCAGCAAAATAGAACAGTTGGAGCAGTTCGCAGACGAATGTGGTAATTTCTTGCCTTCTGTATCGCTTAAGACAATCTAAATATAGATTTAAAAGATAAAAGCTGAATTCTGTGGATAATGTAAGTGGAAATAATTCTTAAAAATTCATAATTCTAGTTTCAATAATATATAGTGTGATCAAATCGAGAAAAGATATGTAAAGATGTCGACGTATATTGTATAAAAAAATACGGCAGCGTCGAAATATATTCACACCGTATAAGTGTTGCAAACAGTCATGGCATTGCTTTCAATTTATGGAAAAGAGACGGGCACGTCTTCATGAATAACAAATAACCGAGGGCCCTTGCGCAGTGGCGTTCATTGTTGACGTTTAGCACGAAGCAGAAAGGTACAACCGTCGGGAACAGCAGACCTTTGTTCGCTATCGTCAAGCGCGAGTTTGTGAAGGCTTGTTTGTCTTTGCTTTGAAACGTTGCTTCCGAACGCCGCAAAAGGACGGAATTGCAGGCGTGTCCGCGCGCGTCGGTGCATGAATGCAGGGGAACGCAGGGCCGGTGCCGTCCCTGCGAAAAAGCCCTTCCGAGCTAGTTGATCTGCTGTGCCAGCCATTTCTGGATGATCGAAACATCAGCGTCGCCGAGATCGTGTCCGCCGGCGATGACATCAGAGTCGACGGTCGCTCCCGATTGTTTCAGCCGGGTTTCGAGGTCGCTGGCATATTTGCCGTAAGCATCCGTCTTGCCGCTGATGACCAAGAGATCCGTGCCTTTGAGATCGGCGTGCGGATAATCCTTCAGGACCGGCATGGAGCGCAACAGCACAGCTTTGTGCACCAAATTCGGATGCAGATAGAGGAGCGAGTTGAGCAGGTTCGCGCCGTTGGAATAGCCGACATAGACGATCTTCTTCGGATCCAGGCCGTAGGACGATACGGCTCCCTCGATGAAGGCGGCAAAGGCCTCGGCTTCGTTCTTGATATCGTCCTGGTCGAAGGAGAACGGCGTGATGCGCTTGTACCAGCGCGGAATGCCTTCTTCCGTCGCCCGTCCGCGCACGCCAAGCAGCGTGGCACGCGGGGCAGCCTCGTGCAGCAGGGGCATCAACGTCGTTTCGTTGCCGCCTGAGCCGTGCAACAGCACGAAGACGCTGCCGTCAGGATCCGGCGGCGTATAAAAGCGGTGCACGAAGGGCAGGTCGCGGTAGTTGATGCGGGGCTCGCCGGGCATCGAAAATTGCGGCAGTACGACCTTCAGATCCTTGAGATCGGTGATTGGGTCCTTGGGAACGAAAAGCTTGGTGCCGAGCGTGGCCCGCGGCTCGTCCACCATCATGCCGGGCTTGTCTGTCGCCAATTCGATCAGTGTGCCGCCTGGCTCGCGGGCATAGAGCGATTCGAAATACTTGCGATCGTGCAGGTTCGTCGCCGACGCGCCGCTTTCCTTCAGGGCATCGTGCACCTTGTGAAGTTGCTTCTCGTCTACGGCGCGGAAGGCGACGTGATCGGCCGTCCCGGTACCGGGCGCGCCGGACCAGAATCCCTGGGCATTCCTGATGTCGACAATATCGCCCGATTCCGAGACAAGCCGGTCGATGTTGCCGCGCGTTTCCTGGAAGCGGTAGCCGAAATGACGCTCCGCGAAGTCACGGCTTTCGGCCGGTTTCTCGGTGAGCATGGTGACGCCGCGTACCCGCTGAATGGCGTGTTCGACCGGAACGCCCGCGCCGTCCCAGGTAGCGGGCGACTTCAGATCACGGGCGCCGGCGAGCTTGACGATGATATTGTCGGGGTCCTTCAGCCGCAGCACAGGTTCGCCAAACTCATCGGCCGGGCCTTCAGAGCGAAGTCCGAAACTCATGCAGCGGGTGAGCCAATAGCCGATGCTCGATGGATCGATCGCAAGCGACAGCTCACCGATCTGGCTGTGGCCGACGCGGCCGGGTGAACCGTCTTCCCATACAAGGAAGGTCACCAACGAGCCGGGGCTGCCAACGCCGTCCCCGTAGAAGAGATGAAGCTGCGTGGCGTCTTCGAATCCGGCGGTCTGCTTGACCAGCCGCATGCCGAGAAAACCCGCGTAGAAATCCACGTTTGCCTGCACCTTTCGGGTCAGGAGGGTCACGTGATGGATGCCAGATACCATTGAATACAGTCCGGATGGATTGGGAGGCGTCGCCATCGCCAGCATTAGTGCAAGTATAAACGCCATGCCGTTATAATTGGGGTTTGCCTCGAAGGTTCCGCATAAAGAACTAAGCTATCTCCACGCGCCTGCAAATTCAAACTGTCCAGTCCGTCCAACACTTCGCGGAATTGCTGAAGGGTCGGCGGCTTGAGCATGCAGGTGGATGCTGCCATCGAGCGCGCGCAGGTTTTTCTCGCGCGGCCGTGAGGCCAAGCCCCGGGCCGGCGGGTCGCCCTGCCTGCGGCAGCTTCCAGAAGGCGTCGAAGATCTTGTCCTGATAGGTGGGGTCGGTACCAGGCCCGGCTCTTCAACTGGTCGCCGTCAAGCTTGCCGGCCAAGTCGTCGAGCAGGATTTCCGCGTACATCGCGATGTCTCGCGGCGGCGATTGCAGATCGTGCGAGGCGATTGCCAGGAAGCGCCGAATGCGCTCCTCGTTTTCAGTCGATTCAATCGGTTGCTCGGACGACATGCTGCAGAACCTCCCAGTCGGGCGAGAATAGAAAGAGGGCGCCGGTTCAGCAACCGGCGCCCTCATTTCGTTTCATCTCACTAGCACTCAGCCGGCGGTCTTGCGCGGCTGGCCCTCTTCCGGAGGGATGATTTCTGCTTCGGGCTCGGCCGCAGCAATGGCCTTGCCGTGGCGACGACGCCAGTCGCCGAGGAAGAGCAGGATCGGTGCTGCGATGAAGACCGACGACGCGCCGGCAACGAGAATGCCGAAGACCATCGGGATCGCGAAGCTTGAGACCGCGCTGCCGCCCCAGATCGCCATCGGCAGCAAGGCAAGAAACGCCGTCGCGTTGGTGTAGAGGCTTCGTGCGAGCGTCTCGTTGATCGACCGGTCGATGATCTCGCGCAGCGGCATCGACTTGTAGAGGCGCATGTTTTCACGCATGCGGTCATAGACCACGACCTTGTCGTTCACCGAATAGCCGACGAGCGTCAGGATGGCTGCGATGGCTGTCAGGTTGAAGTCGAGGCCGGTCAGCGCGAAGAAACCGATCGCCTTGGTCACGTCGAGGATAAGCGTGACGATAGCGCCGACAGCGAATGGCCATTCGAAGCGATACCAGATGTAGAAAAGCATCGCCAAGCTTGCGATGACGACCGACAGAATGCCGGCCCAGGCGAGCTCGCCGCTGACCTTCGGACCGATGACATCGGTGCCGGTAACGGTTGCCGAAGGGTCGATCTTGACGATCTCGGCCTTCAGCTTTTCAACGGCTGCCGTCTGGGCTTCTTCCCCACCTTCCTGACGCTGCGCACGCACCGCCATGGTGTTGTTGTCGCCGTAGGTCTGGAGGGAGACTTCGCCGAGGCCAAGGCTGTTCAAGCCTTCGCGGAAGCGGCCGAGATCGGCGGCGTCCTGCGTCTTGACCGACATCTGGATCCCGCCGCGGAAGTCGACGCCGTAGTTGAGACCCGGATGGATGAAGAGGACGACCGAGGCGATCGACAGAAGCGCCGAGACCGTCACGCCGAAGAAGCGAGCCTTCATGAACTGGATATGGCGGCCGTAAGGGTTGAACATCATCGGGATCATCGGCTTGATGTTCAGGACCTTCAGCTTACGACGGCGTGTGATCTCGATCATCGTGACGCGAACAAAGGCGACAGACGTGAACATCGAGATGATCAGGCCAAGCGCCATGGTCACAGCGAAGCCGCGGACCGGGCCGGTGCCGAACCAGAACAGGATGGCCGCTGCGATCAGCGCCGTCATGTTGCCGTCGATAATCGTCGAATAAGCGCGGCGGAAGCCGGTATCGATGGCAGCGAACGCGCTCTTGCCCTTGCGCGTCTCTTCGCGGATGCGCTCGTTGATGAGAACGTTCGCGTCGACCGCAAGACCGATACCGAGGACGACACCCGCGATACCTGGCAGCGTCAGCGTTGCTCCGACAAGCGTCAGGGCCGAGAAGGTCAGGATCGTGTGGATGAGCAGGGCGAAGTTCGCGAGGAAGCCCCACGTGCCATACAGAATGAAAATGAAGGCTGCGACAAGCGCGAAGCCGACGAGACCCGAATAGATACCCATGCGGATAGCGTCCGCGCCGAGGTCGGCACCGACGGTGCGTTCTTCGATGACGGTCAGCTTGGCAGGCAGGGCGCCGGCGCGCAGCATGGCGGCGAGCGTTGTTGCGCTGTCAGCCGAGAAGTTGCCCGAAATCTGGCCGGAGCCGCCGGTGATCGGTTCGCGGATGACAGGTGCGCTCAGCACCTTGTCGTCGAGAACGATGGCGAACGGATTGCCGACGTTCTGACGGGTGATGTCGGCGAATCGGGTTGCGCCGGCGCTGTCGAAGCGGAAGCTGACGACGGGCTCATGCGTATTCGGATCGAAGCTGACGCGCGCATCCGAAAGACGGTCACCCGAAATCTCGACGCGGTCGAGAACTGCAAAGCTGTTGCCCTGCTCATCCTTCAGCATCGTCACGCCCGGTCCCGGAGCGTTGTTCGGAGAAAGCATGTGGAAGGACATCTTCGCGGTCGAGCCGAGAAGCTGGCGAAGGCGAGACGGGTCCTGTGCGCCCGGGAGCTGCACGAGCACGCGGTTTCCGCCGATGCGCTGGATCGTCGGTTCGGCGACGCCGACCTGGTCGACGCGCTGGCGAATGACTTCAAGGCTCTGCTGGACCGCGGAATCGACATTGGCTGCAATGCCGGCCGGCGAGAAGGCGACGAGGATATTGCCGCCGCTGGTCGTAACCGAGAGATCGGACTGGCCGGCGCTGAGGCCGGTGGCAATCGCATTGCCGAGCGTCTTCAGCTGTGTGACCGCATCGTCCGTCTGTGCCGTATCCGTCAGGGTCACGACGATCTGGTTCTGATTGCGAACGACTGATTTCGTCTGGATGTTCTTCTCGCGAAGGACGCGGCGGGCATCCTGCAGGAGCGACTGCAGGCGCTCGCGGGTCAGGTCCGCTTCGTCAACTTCGAGAACGAGGTGCGAGCCCCCGCGAAGGTCGAGACCGAGCGAAACCTGGTTATGCGGCAGCCACGAGGGCAGACGCGCGAGGGTGGATTGCGGCAGTGCGTTCGGCAGAGCGATCAGAATGCCGAGGAGAATGATCACCGTATAGGTGAACACCAGCCATGGTGAATTACGCATGTTGTTGTTTATCCTTGATAACGCTTGAGCCTGCGCTCCTCGCGCTGGCGGCGTGTCTTAAAAGCAATGGAAAGCGCCGGACCGGCGCGCATTCATGCCGAGGCCGCAGGCGGGCCGTGCGAGTCGTAAGCCCTCGCATCGGCGCCGCGAAGCGCGGGATGGAAGGTTGCGAGGGGCTGCTCACCGCCAAGGCGGAGCTCGATATCAGGCGTCGCGCCAATGGCTGCTGCGCCGGGGTCGTAAGGGACATGTTTGGGAGCCGCCTTGCGCTCGGCGGTCAAAATGCCGCGGACGGTATCGCGAGCGCTCAGCTGCAGCGGCTGGCCGTCCTTGGCGGACGAGGAGACCGAGTTCGCACCGCGGCTGGGGACGATGACCAGATTGCCGCCGAACAGAAGGCCAAGATAGGCGAAGACGGCAATGACCAGCGAGATCGCAACACGACTGCCCATGCGGCGTGCGTCGAGCCTCATCTCGTGATCATCTGGATTTTCAACCTCGTACCGGCTCAACGGCGCAAAAGTCTCTCATTCTTTATCGGGAGAAGGCGTGTCCTCGACTGCAATTGTAGCAGTGTCGGCCTCATCTTCATAGCGCACACTGTCATGATGCACTTGGGCGAGCCGGTCAACCATGCCCATGGCGATTTCGCGTTCGCCCATGATAACAGTGTCTGCACCGTACTCCAGCAATTCATCCACTTCGGCGTCGGAATGCGCGCGGGCGACGATCAGGAGCGAAGGGTTGATGGTGCGCCCTTGGTCGGCAACCCTGCACGCCTCGAATGCGTTGGGGATGGCGATGACGAGACTGCGGGCGCCGGCGATGTTTGCGAGGTCGAGCAGCTCGCGCGAGGCGGCATTGCCGCTGATCGCTTCGATCCCCTGATCCCGCAGTTCGCCGATGCGGTTGCTCGAGTCCTCGATGACAAGGAAGGGCGTGCCCGATGATTTGAGGTTTTGACCGACGATGCTGCCGACACGGCCGTAACCGACAATGATTGCATGCCCGCGAAGCGCCGTCGGCTGCCTGTTCTCCTCTTCCTCTGGCTCGGGCTCTTTAGCCGGCTCTGGCACATTCGTCGCTACCGGCTCTTCGCGCTTTGTCCGCTCCAGCACGCGGCGCAACCGATCGCAGGCGTAGAACAGCAGAGGGTTGAGGATGATCGAGATCAGCGCGCCGGCAAGGATGAGGTCGCGCCCCTCCTCGGGCAGCAGACCGAGCGAGACGCCGAGTGCGGCCAGGATGAAGGAGAATTCGCCGATCTGCCCAAGGCTCGCCGAAATCGTCAGCGCCGTGCCGACAGGTTTGCGGAACAGTCGTACGATCAGGAAGGCGGCGATCGACTTGCCGACCACGATAATGAGAACGGTGGCCAACACTGGCAGCGGTTTATCGATCAGGATGTTCGGATCGAACAGCATGCCGACCGAGACGAAGAAGAGGACCGTGAAGGCATCGCGGAGCGGCAAGCTTTCCTGGGCGGCGCGCTGGCTGAGTTCGCTCTCGGCCAGAACCATGCCGGCAAAGAAGGCGCCGAGCGCCAGCGACACGCCAAACAGCTTCGAGGCACCGAAGGCAACGCCGAGCGCGATCGCAAGCACGCCGAGGCGGAACAGTTCGCGGGATCCAGTGTGCGCGATGCGGTGCATCGTCCAGGGAATGAGGCGGCCCCCGAAAACCAGCATCACCCCGACGAATATCACGACCTTGACCAGGGTCATGACGATGATGCCGCCCATGCCAAGGTCGAGGCCGAGGAGCCGGCTGATCGCGGCTGAAAGCGGCTCTGCCGTCGCATGCTCTCCACCGCCGATGCTGGCGGCTGCCGGGATCAGAACGAGCGCCAGGACCATTGCGAGGTCCTCGACGATCAACCAACCGACCGCGATCCTGCCGCGATCGCTATCGATCAGCCGTCGCTCCTGCAGTGCCTTCAAGAGGACGACTGTCGAAGCGACGGAAAGAGCGAGTCCGAAGACAAGGCTCCCTCCCGTCGGCCATCCCATGAGCGCCCCCAGTCCCCAGCCGAGTAGCGTGGCAAATCCAATCTGCACGATGGCGCCGGGTACCGCAATGCCGCGAACGGAGAGGAGGTCTTTCAGGGAGAAGTGCAGTCCGACGCCGAACATCAGCAGGATGACGCCGATCTCGGCCAGTTCAGGCGCAAGGCTTTGGTCGGCAACAAAGCCCGGCGTATGCGGGCCGGCGAGAACGCCTGCGACGAGATAGCCGACCAGAGGCGGCATTCGGAGCCTGTGGGCGAGCGTGCCGAGAATGAACGCAAGCACGAGGCCTCCGACGATTGTCGAAATCAAAGGCGTATCGTGCGGCATCATTCTCTCCCGAACTGGAAATCCCGTTTAAAACATGACATATATGGCCTATATCAACCAATATGGGTGGTTTGACATTATGGGTCAAGGCGCAAAGGAAACAATTCTGACCCCGGCATTGTGCCGGGCCGCTCGCGGATTGCTTGGCTGGACGCAGCTCGACCTCGCGGAACAGGCCGCCGTGTCGCGCAGCACCATCCGTGACTACGAAGGAAAGCATCACGATATCCATCGTGCAACCGAGGCGCAGTTGCGTCTCGCCTTCGAGCGAGGGGGCGTCGTGTTTGTGGAGGTGGAGGGGACGGGAACATGCCTTGGCCTCCCGTCTACCCCGAAGTGAGGTCCTATTTGCCGGTCAGGCAGGCCGGCGAAATCCTGTAGGAAAAGATAGTCTTGCCGCGGTAGTAGCCTTCCGTCGGCTGCCAGCTGCGGACCAGCTCAGGCGTTTGGGCGCACTCGACCGGGTGTGTCGTCACAAAAAGCACGTCGTCTGCAACGTCGCTCGGCAGCGCAAAGGTCTGCTCGTAATAGTTGTCAGGCGCGTCGACGGGCGGCTGCGCGTAGATACGGACAGGATCGTTCCTCAGCGTGTGGAACATGTCCGCCAGGAGATCGCGGCTGTCGCTGACAATGATCGAGGTGCCGGACTGCCGCGCCAGCTCGCCAGCCTCGCGGCTGATCGCGCTACGGCCGAGATAGCGCTTCATGATCTCGCTGCCGTTCGGCAGCACCAGCTGGTGCGCAAAGATCGCGGCAAGAGGAAACAGAAAACTCGCCGTGCCATTTATGGCAAGCGACAGGCGCAGGCCCTTGGGCCAGAGGCGGTCAAGCAACCACACGGCAAGGATCGTTCCCGCGATATAGGCCGTCACGCCCCAGTTGGCATAAGCCTTGGCAACCAGCGCCTGGAAGGTGATCAGCACAACGACAGGGATAGACAGCCAGATCAGCAGCTTTTCCCTAGGCTCGCTCTTGCCCTTGAGTGCGCGGACAACGGCCCAGAGCATCGCGGAGAATACGATCGGCCCGACGACGCCGAATTGCGCCGCGAAGAATTCCAGGCCGCCGGCCACATTGACGCCGAGCTTGCTCCAATGCGCGATGTTGGTGGTGTGACGGACCGTTGTTCCGTCATGGGCAAGATTCCACCAGAGATTTGGCGCAGCAACGACAAGCGCAACGATGACGGCTGTGAAAAAATCGCGCCAGGCGATGCGTGCGCTCGGAAGCAGAATGAGCGCGATCAACCCGCCGGGAACGACAAAGAGGATCGCGTATTTCGAGAGGAAGGCGCAGCCGACGGCAAATCCCATGAGGATGGAGAGGCCGACGGAACGCTTCTCGGTCAGGCCGAAATAGGCCCATAGTGCCATCGTCAGGAAAAAGAGAAGCACGACATCGGTCGAGAAGAACACAGATGACAGGGCAACGCCGGGCAGGGTGATGAAGGTCGCGCCGGTCCACCCTTCAATCCTCGGTCCGACAAAGCGGTTGGCCGTCTTCATCAGCATGATCGCGGTCGCCATGTAGATCAGCGGTCCGCTCACCCTGATCCAGTAGATCGACGTCGATCCTGCAAGCTCCGTCATGGCTCGAATGACCCAGGCGATCATCGGCGGCTTCGAGTAGTAACCGAAATCGAGATTCTGCGACCAGAACCAGTATTGCGCCTCGTCGACGAACAGATCGGTCGTGTCGAAATGGAGGGTGATGACTCGCCAGAGCGTCACGCCAAGAACGATGAGGAGACCAAGTCTGGCAGACATGAATGCAATTCCCGCTGAACTCAAATACCGCAGTAAAGCCAAAGATTAACGCACCGGCATGCCGGTGCGTTTGACCACTCGTTACAATCTGGTTGTGGAATTTTAAAGGACGCGCAGGGCAACCTGACTGCGGGTCGCTTCGATACGGTCAAGCAGCGCAACGGCTGCGAGAACAGCGATCGAAAGAACGCACGACCCCAATCCGAAAACAATCATTGCCCAATCCTTCTGACGTCATGTCACGGTTATTTCTGGGCATATACCACAAAGCTTGCCTAGGACTGTAGCAGCGCCGCAACGCAAGCCCAGTAATTCATAGATGGTTATTGGGGCCTGCTGGAAAGTCGACATTCATAAAATACGCATTAACCTTCAGGCAAGGAATTAACCATAAACATTGCATGACACGTCGGAATGGGAAAACTAACTCGTTCCCACCAGGCATGACGCCGCACCGCCGTACCGGTCGATCCGGAATCCATCTCATCAAGCAGCTCCGAAGCAGAATCGACTGATCGGGAGGCTTCACGCCGCCGGCTGCAGCCGAGGCAAGCCACCAATCAGCAGCGTGCACGCTGCGCGGAGCAATAGTTTAATGACGGGCAAGCGCCCGGCATGTGGTTGGGGACAGGTGTTGGGGCAGGAAATGCCATCAGATCAGGCTCGAGGAGCGCAGGCAGGCAGCTTGCGTGAGAGGCTGCGCTTTGCCGGTCTCGACGCCGAACACTGTGATTTGGTCCGGCGCCACCGTCTCGACCTTCAGCAGCATCTGACCGCCGGTCTGCGTGACCTTTTTCAGCGTTTTCAATCGTTTCCAGACGCGGCGCGGAATTTCGAGAGCGAACGTCAGGTCGAGCGCCTCCACGACCTGCAGGCCTCCCACTGGGATGTTCTGACCGATGCGCGTTTTGACAGCCTTTATGCCGAGCGTGTGAAGGTTCTGTCTGATTCCGAAAGCAAGATGGGTCTCGACCCGCGCTGGCATGTCGCGGGTCATGGCGTTGTTCTCGAGCATATCATCGGCGGCCTCGCAACCGAGTTGGCCGGTCGCTCCTTCCTGCCGAGCAGCCGTCGTCGGGCCAAGGAAATCTCCGACCTCATGTCGGCGATCATTCGCCTCGTGATGGTGGATGTCGAGATTGCCATATCCTTGCGTTTCAATGCCTTGCGGGCCACCCAGCAGCGTGCGCTTGCCGATCAGCGCGCCAGTGACAAGGCGGACGTCGCACGCGTATTCGCCGATGTTATCAATGGCCTTGCCACGCGCGACCTCACGGTTCGTGCGACCATCGAGGAAGACGGCGCCCATCGGGATATCGCGCAGGCGCTCAACGGTGCGCTCGATGCCGTCCAGGCCGAATTTCAGGCGATCGCCGAAAAGACGGCGGTTGCCGGAACCTCCGTCCAGACGCTTGGCGATGCGTCGAAGCAATTCGCCGGAAACGCGTCCGTTCATGCCCAGCAGTTGCTCTCCTCTGCAGCTGCGCTTGCCGATCTGTCGGAAAGCGTTCGCCACGGCGCCGCGGGTAGCCGGGCTGCCGAGCAGGCGGCGGCCACGACCCGCGCCGCGGCCGAAGAAAGCGGCCAGGTTGTCGGGCGCGCGATTGCTGCGATGGCGGATATCGAACAGTCTGCCGAGCGGATCGGACAAATCATCGGCGCAATCGACGAGATTGCTTTCCAAACCAATCTGCTGGCGCTGAATGCTGGCATCGAAGCCGCGCGCGCCGGCGATTCCGGACGTGGTTTTGCCGTGGTCGCGCAGGAAGTACGTGCGCTAGCGCAACGCTCGGCGGACGCGGCGCGCGAGATAAAGACGCTAGTGAGCACCACCAAGTCGCAGGTGGATGCCGGCGTCCAGATGGTTGGACGTACGCAGGATTCGATTGGCAGCATCGTTCGCCAGGTCAGTGAGATCAACACGGCGATCGCGATGGTCGCTAATCAGGCCAGCGAACACGCTGCGAACCTTGATGTCGTGACAGCTGACGTGAAGGGCCTCGGCGCCCAGATGACCGATAACGCGGCTTCCGCATCGCGTTCAGCCGAAGGCGCCGACTACCTGCACAGTGTCATCGTCGAACTCGGCCAAACGATCCGCGAGTTTCGTATTGCCCGGCAGAACGCCGAGCCCGCGCGCCCCCCGCCGGTGTTCTCCCCGGCGATCGGCATCAGGCGGACCGCCGATGTCGTGGCTGACGACGAGGACTTCGGATTTGTGCAGCCGGTCGCCTCGGCCGGAGGGCGGATTGTTTACTAACGGACCGGTATATGAGCGCCGCTCACATACGTTGAGCAGTAACCAGGAGACAAGGAAGAGCTGATGGCGGCAAGGAAAACTGGGAAAACGCTGAACCTGTCAGCGGTGCTTGATCTGAACGAAGCAACCATGCTTCGCGACAAGCTCGTCTCGTTGCGCGGCAATGATCTGGCCATCGACGCGTCCGCGGTCGAACGCGTCGGAGCCCTGAGCGCGCAGGTCCTGATGGCAGCCGCCAAGACCTGGGACCAGGACAAGCTCGCCTTCACGTTCAGCAAGGTTTCGGACGCATTTCAGAAAACCATGCAGCTGATTGGTGTCGATATCCATCTGCTCGCCAAGGAGATCCGGCAATGAAGAAAAAAGTGCTTACCGTGGATGATTCACGGACCATAAGGAACATGCTTCTCGTGACCCTCAACAATGCGGGCTTCGAGACGATCCAGGCTGAAGACGGCGTCGAGGGCCTCGAGGTTCTGGAAGAATCCAATCCTGATGTCATCGTCACCGACATCAACATGCCGCGCCTTGACGGTTTCGGCTTTATCGAGGGCGTTCGCCGCAACGACAAGTACCGTGCGATCCCGATCCTGGTCCTGACGACCGAAAGCGATGCGGAAAAGAAGAACCGCGCGCGCCAGGCCGGCGCCACCGGCTGGATCGTCAAGCCTTTCGACCCTGCCAAGCTGATCGATGCCATTGAGCGTGTAACCGCTTAAACCCAGGATTTTCTCCTATGGATATGAACGAAATCAAAGAGATCTTCTTCCAGGAGTGCGAGGAGCAGCTCGCCGAACTGGAATCCGGTCTTCTGAAAATGAATGATGGCGATCGCGATCCGGAAACCGTCAATGCGGTGTTCCGTGCCGTCCATTCGATCAAGGGTGGCGCTGGCGCCTTCGGTCTGGATGATCTCGTCGCTTTCGCGCATGTCTTCGAGACCACACTTGATTGCGTTCGTTCCAACAAGCTTGAGCCGACACAGGATGTCCTGAAGGTCATGTTGAAGTCGGCTGACGTGCTGGCCGACCTGACCAATGCCGCCCGCGACGGCGGCAGCGTTGATGAAAGCCGCAGCCGCGGTCTGGTGAAGGAACTGGAAGCGCTCGCCAACGGCGAGCTGCCTACCCCGTCCGCTGGCGTGGAAGCTCCGGTGGCTAAGCCAACGCCTGTCGCCGCCACTCCGGCCCCCAAGCCGACCGATGACAGCGGCTTCCAGCCGATCCCCTTCTCCTTCGACGATTTCAGCGGCGAGGAAGAGGTCGGCTCCGATCTGCCGACTTACGAAATCACCTTCAAGCCGCGTTCGGACCTCTATTCCAAAGGCAACGACGCGACCTTGCTGCTGCGCGATCTCTCCCGCCTCGGCGAGATGAGCGTCTACTGCAACATGGATGCGCTGCCGGGTCTCGACGAGCTCGATGCGGAAGCTGCCTACTTCTATTGGAACATCACGCTCAAGACAGACAAGGGCGAAGATGCGATCCGCACGGTCTTCGAATTTGCCGAGTGGGATTGCGACCTGCAGATCACCGCAGGCGAGGAAAAGGTGACTGCCCCCGAAGCCGAAGAACTGCCGATGATCCCAGTGCCCTTCGACCTGTCGATCCTCGATGATGGCGCGACCGAGGCACCGGCCGAGCAGCCGAAGGCCGACGTGGCCGCTGCGGTTACTGCCGCCGAGACTGCTTCCAACGTCACGCAGATGGCCGCCGCCGCTGCTCGTGTCGAGAAGAAGGAATCGGCTGCCGCCGCTGCCGCAAGTGCAGCTGTCGCCGCCCAGAACAACGCCGCTGCCGGCGCTGGTCAGACCATCCGCGTCGATCTCGACCGCGTCGATCGCCTGATCAACCTCGTCGGCGAGCTCGTCATCAACCAGGCGATGCTTTCGCAGAGCGTCATCGAAAACGACACGACCGGAACGTCATCCATCAACATGGGCCTCGAGGAGCTGCAGCAGCTCACCCGCGAGATCCAGGATTCGGTCATGGCGATCCGCGCCCAGCCGGTAAAGCCGGTCTTCCAGCGCATGTCGCGCATCGTTCGCGAAATCGCCGACATGACGGGCAAGACGATTCGCCTGATCACCGAAGGTGAAAACACCGAAGTCGACAAGACGGTCATCGACAAGCTGGCCGAGCCGCTGACGCACATGATCCGCAACGCCGTTGACCACGGTATCGAAACGCCCGAAAAGCGCGCCGCCGCCGGCAAGAACGTCGAAGGCACGGTTCGCCTGACGGCGAAGCACCGCTCCGGCCGCATCCTGATCGAGCTCGCCGATGACGGCGCCGGCATCAACCGCGAGAAGGTCAAGCAGAAGGCCATCGCCAACGAGCTGATCCCGGCTGACGCCAACCTGACCGACGAAGAAATCGACAACCTGATCTTCTTGCCGGGCTTCTCCACCGCCGACAAGATTTCCGACATTTCCGGTCGCGGCGTCGGCATGGACGTCGTCAAGCGCTCGATTCAGGCGCTCGGCGGCCGCATCAACATCACCTCGAAGCCAGGGCAGGGCTCCGTCTTCACGATGAGCCTGCCGCTGACCCTTGCCGTTCTCGACGGCATGGTCGTCACGGTTGCCGGCCAGACGCTGGTTGTCCCGTTGACGGCGATCGTTGAGACGCTGCAACCGGAAGCCGCCGCGATTCATTCCTTTGGTGCAAACCATCGCCTGATCTCGATCCGTAACAGCTTCTGCCCGCTGGTCGATGTCGGTCGCATCCTGAACTTCCGTGCCACGCAGGCTAATCCTGTCGAAGGAGTCGCTCTTCTCGTCGAATCGGAAGGCGGCGGTCAGCGCGCGCTCATGGTCGATGCGATCCAGGGGCAGCGCCAGGTCGTCATCAAGAGCCTTGAGGCGAACTACACGCACGTTCCGGGTATCGCTGCGGCGACCATCCTCGGCGACGGTCGCGTGGCTCTCATCCTGGATGTCGACGCGGTCGTGGGAGCTTCCCGCGGTCAAGCGTTGAGGCAGGAAGTGTCGCTGGCAGCTGTGGGGTAAGCTATGTCGTATGCCGTAAAAAGTCTGAAGGATGGGGACCGCGAGTTGATCGCGTTCCGCATCGGGGATCAGGAATTTTGCGTGAATGTCATGTCGGTGCGCGAGATCCGCGGATGGACGCCGGCAACGGCGATGCCGCACTCGCCCGGCTATATGAAGGGCGTCATCAATTTGCGCGGTGCGGTGCTGCCGATTATCGATCTGTCGGCTCGCCTCGGCATGCCGGCGACTGTGCCGACGGCGCGACACGTCATCATCGTAGCGCAGGTGCACCGCAAGGTCGTCGGTCTGTTGGTCGATGCCGTGTCCGACATTCTGACCGTCACTGAAGACAATGTGCAGCCGACACCGGAAATCGCATCTGAGCTGCAACGTCAGTTCGCGCGCGGCATCCTGGCGATCGACAAACGCATGATCTGCCTGCTCGAGCTCGAAGCCATTTTCCCCGAAACGGAAAGCGAAGCCGCATGAATGTTCTGAGTGCAAAAGACATGCGGCAGGGAAACCCTGACGAGGTGTTGGCAAGCGGAGAGTACCCGCTGACGCGCCGCGATCTCACGGAAATCGCTGCGATGATCTACTCGGATGCAGGCATCTTCCTGAACGAGACCAAGGCCTCGCTGGTCTACTCGCGGCTGTCGAAGCATATCCGCAATCTGGGCCTTTCCGGATTTCGGGAGTATTGCGCGCTCGTTTCTTCACCGGCGGGTGCGGCGCCGCGCCGCGAGATGCTGTCGCATCTGACGACGAACTTCACGCGCTTCTTCCGCGAGAACCACCACTTCGAGCACCTTCGGGACCATGTGCTGCCAGAACTGCTGCATCGCGCGAAGATGGGCGGTCGGGTTCGTATCTGGTCGGCTGCCTCGTCGGATGGCCAGGAACCCTATTCCATCGCGCTCACCGTCCTGTCGATGATGCCCAACGTCGCCGACTACGATTTCAAGATCCTGGCGACCGATATCGATCCGAAGATTCTGGCGATCGCCCGTGCCGGTGCCTATGACGAGAGCGCGCTCGAAACCGTGTCGCCCGCCATGCGCAAGCAGTGGTTCAGCGAGGTCGAGGTCCAGGGGCGGCGCAAGTTCCAGGTCGACGACCGCGTCAAGCGTCTGATCACCTACAACGAGCTGAACCTGATGGCGCAGTGGCCGTTCAAGGGCAAGTTCGACGTCATCTTCTGTCGGAATGTGGTGATCTACTTCGACGAGCCGACGCAGATGAAGATCTGGTCACGCTTTGCCGAATTGCTGCCTGAGGGCGGCCATCTCTATATCGGCCATTCCGAACGCGTCTCCGGCGACGCCAAGCATGTCTTCGACAATATCGGCATCACCACCTATCGCTACACGACCAAGGGCGTTGGGAGGAAGGCATGAGCGCACCGGCCAAGGTTCTCGTCGTCGACGACTCCGCCACGATGCGCGGCCTGATTACCGCTGTTCTCAGCGCCGATCCCGAGGTCAGCGTCATCGGTCAAGCAGGCGATGCGCTTGAGGCCCGCGAGGCGATCAAGAAGCTCAATCCTGATGTCGTAACGCTCGATATCGAGATGCCGAACATGAACGGTCTCGACTTCCTCGAGAAGATCATGCGGCTCCGCCCGATGCCTGTCATCATGGTCTCGACGTTGACCCATCGCGGCGCCGATGCCTCTCTGGCGGCGCTTGAGATCGGCGCGTTCGACTGCGTCGGCAAGCCGCTCCCGGGCGATGCGCGTCCCTTTGGAGATCTTGCCGAGAAGGTGAAGGCTGCCGCCCGCTCGCAGCGACGCCAGTACCCTCAGCCGGCTCCGGTTGCTCCGCCACCTGCTGTCGCTGACTTCCGCGTCGGCCGCAAGATCGTCGCGATCGGTTCGTCGACCGGCGGCGTCGAGGCGTTGATTGCCGTGCTGCAGAAGTTCCCGGCAAACTGCCCGCCGACAGTTATCACGCAGCACATGCCGCCGACCTTCACCAAGAGCTTCGCGGAACGCCTCAACCGGCTTTGCGCGCCCGTCGTGCAGGAAGCGACCGACGGTGCGCGCCTGGAGATCGGGAAAATCTATCTTGCACCAGGCGGCGAGCGCCACCTGCAGGTTGCCAACGTCCATGCGCCATGCTGCCGCCTCATCGAACGCGATCCGGTGAACGGTCACCGGCCATCCGTCGACGTGCTGTTTGACTCGGTTGCCGAACTGGCAGGCCGCAACGCGGTCGGTGTGATCTTGACCGGCATGGGACGCGACGGTGCCGCCGGCCTCTTGAAGATGCGCCACGCCGGCGCGCGTACGCTCGGCCAGAACGAAAAGACCTCAGTGGTCTACGGCATGCCGAGGGTTGCCTACGAGCTCGGCGCCGTCGAGCAGCAACTGCCCCTCAATGCCATCGGCGAAGAAATTTTGAAAATGACAGCCGCCCGAAAGGAAGGAACTGACTAATGTCTATCGCAGAGAAAATCAAAGTTCTGATCGTCGACGATCAGGTCACGAGCCGTCTGCTGCTCAGCGACGCTCTGACCCAGCTCGGCTTCAAGCAGATTACGGCCGCCGGCGATGGTGAGCAGGGCTTGAAGATCATGACCCAGCAGCCGCATCATCTTGTCATCTCCGATTTCAACATGCCGAAGATGGATGGCCTCGGCTTCCTGCAGGCTGTTCGCGCCAACCCGGCGACGAAGAAAGCCGCCTTCATCATCCTGACGGCGCAGGGTGACCGCGCACTCGTGACGAAAGCGGCCCAGCTTGGTGCCAACAACGTTCTCGCCAAGCCCTTCACGATCGAGAAGATGAAGGCGGCTATCGAGGCCGTATTTGGAGCATTGAAATGAACCTCGATGTTGCGGCCCGCCGCGTTCATATCATCCAGGGCGAATGGAAGGTCCTGAATGATCCGAGCGCGGTACTGACGACCATCCTTGGCTCGTGTGTGGCTGCATGCCTGCGAGATCCCGTGGCAGGCGTTGGAGGAATGAATCACTTCCTTCTGCCAGGGACAGGAAATATGCCGATGACGGGCGCAGACGCCACGCGATATGGCGTCCACCTGATGGAATTGCTGATCAACGGTCTACTGAAGCAAGGGGCGCGTCGCGACCGCCTGGAGGCCAAGATCTTCGGCGGGGCGAAGACGATCTCGACATTCTCGAATGTCGGCGAACAGAACGCCGCCTTTGCGGTGCAGTTCCTGAAGGATGAAGGCATACCGGTCGTCGGCTCCAGCACCGGCGGGGAGCACGGGCGCAAGCTCGAGTACTGGCCGGTCTCGGGACGCGCTCGGCAGTATCCGCTCACCGGTGCGGAAACGCAGAGAACCGTTGCGCTTGAGCAGCGTCCGGTCGCTCCGCAGAAACCCGTCGAAAACAGCATCGAATTCTTCTGAGGGCAAGGACCTTACTAATGACTGTGAATGCCATGACAGAGCAGCCGTCGCCCGCCGAAGCCCTGCCTGATGTCCTGATGCGTATCGTCGCGGAGTTGCACGACGTCGCTTACCTGATCGAGCGCATCGAACCACAGCTCCTCGACGTCGGGGGCGGCGAACTGCTGAACTCGCCGGAAAGCATGAAGGTGATGCAGGGAATTGATCTTGCCGTGCAGAAGACGCGCGGTCTTGCCAAGTTCATAGATACCATCACGGGCGAGATTCCGCAGGACTGGTCTGTCGATGTCGCAACGGCCCTGAGCCTGGTGAAGCTCAGTGAAATGCAGCGCGCTCTGAGCGGGGCGGCGCGCTATAGCAGTGTTCAGCCGCTGGCGAAGGCAGCCGGAGACTTCGACTTCTTCTGATCCAGCCTGCTCGCACCCTCCGAAACGTTCGCACAAGTTTCGGCACCTATTGTCCACATGAGGCAACAAGCCTGCTTTGTCTGGATGGTCGTGCGAGAACAGAATGAATCTGTTAAATCAATTAGTTCAAATTTTTAAGAACTTCAGTTCGCTAGGACGGAATCGCTTGCTGGCGTTGGCGGGCGTGGGTGTCGTTTCCGTGGTACTCATCCTGGCGGCGGCCTTTTTGGTCAATAAGCCGGCCCAGGAAACGCTTTATGTCGGGCTTGATACGCCCGATCTGAACCAGATCAGCATTGCGCTCGCCGAGGCAAATATCGGTTTCCAGGTCGGAACGGATGGCTCCAGCATCACAGTTCCCGCCGGTATGACCGGCAAGGCGCGTCTCCTGCTCGCCGAGCGCGGCCTCCCGAACAGCGCCAACGCCGGCTATGAACTCTTTGACAACGTGGGCTCTCTCGGCCTGACGTCGTTCATGCAGGAAGTCACTCGGGTTCGCGCGCTCGAAGGTGAAATTGGCCGCACGATCCAGTCGATCTCCGGCATTACGGCAGCACGCGTCCATATTGTCATGCCCGAGGTCGGCAACTTCCGCAAAGCCGAACAGAAGCCGACCGCTTCCGTCATGATTCGCGCAAGTGTCGCGGCCGGCCGCACCGCGGCGACTTCGATCCGCCACCTTGTTGCGTCTGCCGTTCCCGGCCTCGATGTCGCCGATGTTACCATCCTCGACTCCGCAGGCCAGTTGCTCGCTTCGGGCGACGAGGCCAGCAACAGCTCGCTGAACCGTTCTCTGAACATCGTCCAGAACGTCCAGGGCGAAGTTGAAACCAACATCGACAAGGCACTCGCGCCCTTCCTCGGCATGGATAACTTCCGCTCCAGCGTCACCGCGGAATTGAATACCGATAGCCAGCAGATCCAGGAAACTGTCTACGATCCGGAATCGAAGGTCGAGCGCTCGATCCGCACGACCAAGGAAGCCTCTCAGTCGCTGCAGAAGCAGTCCGACAACGCGACGACGGTCGAGCAGAACATCCCGCAGGCGGCACCGGACTCGGGCGGACCCAACGGTCCCGAATCGCAAGACAAGTCCGACAAGAAAGAAGAGCAGACCAACTACGAGATCAACAGCAAGACCACTGCCACGACGCGCAACAGCTACAAGATCGAAAAGCTCTCCGTTGCAGTCGTCGTTAACAAGGGGCGCATTGCTCAGATGGTCGGCGAGCCGGCGGACCAGGCAAAGATCGATGCCTATCTCGCGGAGATGCAGAAGATCGTGGCATCCGCCGCTGGCATCAACAACAATCGCGGCGACATGGTGACCGTTACGGCCATGGACTTCCTGGAGAACCAGCTTCTCGAGGAAACCGGCGGCGGCGTCCGTGTCATGGAAATGCTGAGCCGCAATCTCGCAGGCATCATCAACTCGCTCGCTTTCGTCGCAGTTGCCTTCCTTGTGGTCTGGATGGGCGTCCGCCCGATGATCCGCAGCGTGACCGGCAACGGCGCCGCGGTCATCGGCGACACGTCGCCGGAAAGCGCCGGCCTCGAACTTCCCGATTTCGCTCCGGCGGGTGGCGTGGGTACCGGTGCTGCGCTCATGGATGGCTTCGGTTCGGACTTCGGCTTCGACAGCACTGAGGACCTGCTCAGCCTCGGCGACGACGACGGCAACTTCAATCGTCGCGTCAAGGAAGGCCCGGAACGCAAACTGGCGCGCATGGTCGAGATCAACGAGGAGCGCGCCGCGAAAATCCTCAGAAAATGGGCGGTCGACAACGCCGCGTAATGAAAGGCCGGGCAACCGGCCTTTTTCTTTTGCCCGTCTACTGCACCGCGATCGGCAGTTTTGCCATCGCTCGGGCGCGCACGCGAAGATTTCTGAGGATAGGCTTGACACAGGGCTGAAATAGCTGCGCGTTTTACGCGAATCGTATTGTCAGGATTCCCCGAATCACTTTAATTTTAGAATTCATTAACAAGCGGAATTTCCGTGCGAATCAACGCACAAAGTGCGGGCGATGTAAATCCCGAGAACTCGGAGATGGCGAAGTTTACCACCTAGTGTAGTGTTGGATGGTTCGCGGAGGGGGCGCAATTTGCTCAAGGGCCGCGGATCGGGTTTCTGTCGTAGTGGTTCGCGGCCGCGGGGTTTTTGCCAATGGATATGCAGATATTGCAGGCTCTGAAGAGCGACACGCAGAAGGCAAACTTCGTTGGCATCGCAGCGACAAACCTGTCTTCGCGTGACGAACTGATCGCGCAGCTCTGCGAGATTTCGAGCACGGGGCGGTTGCAACCCGGCCTGCGCGCCCTGACCGACTATGTCGGCGCCTCGCACTACCTCCTGGCGCGGGCGGATCTGGTTCAGGAAGCGGGGCTCGATTTCGTGGTCTCGTCTGACTGGCCGTTCGATCTTGTCACCAATCTGGCGCATACCTTCGTTGGCGGCTTTGCCCGTGCGACGGAGATCGAAAAGTGTATGCAGCTGTTCCAGCCGCATTTCGCGCTCCTGCCGGATTCCGCGGATGCGCCAGACGGCGCCAGCCGCCAGTACTGTTCGTTGATGTTCAACATCGGACGCTCGCGCCTGGTGCTGATGTTCCTGTTCGATGACGGTTTCATTCTGTCGCAGGAGCGCTTGCGCGACGTGGGGCTCTTGTCCGCCTATTTCACGAGTTTCCTGCAGTGCGGCGCCGCCAAGGCCGACCGGGACTTCGAGCTGACCGATCGCGAACTGGAATGCCTTTTCTGGATCGCCGAGGGCAAAACGAGCGATGAGATTGCGATGATCCTCGGCATCTCTCGCAACACCATCAACAACTACATCACCAGTGTCATGCGAAAGACGGCGACGAAGACTCGTTCCGAGGCCATCGCATTCGCGGTCAGGAACAATCTCGTCTAAGGGGACGGCGTTATGGGGCAGTCGTCCGGTCGATCGATAGGAAATTCGGAAACAATGCGCGGCGTGCGGGTCAGCAAGGTCGCTAGTCGGTCCGACCTGTTTCCGCGTCTCATCGGCATGCAGAAGCTCGCCGACGCCCAGAATTTCGCTGTCTATCGAATCAGCGGTGCCGGCGTCCCGGGAAAGCAGCGTTTGGTCTGCGAACTGGAAAACTGGGGATCGGTGAACAGCGGCTTCAGTGGCGCATTCATCGACGCTCATGGCGAGGCGCTACTTGATCATATCGAGAAGTCGCTTCTTCCAGTCGTATGGGCTGGCGGGCTTGATCGCGCCGCTCCGGGGCCGGCAAGCATTGCACCTTTCATGACGCGCCTGAAGGGCGGCCTGACTCCCTTTTCCGGCATGGCGTTTCCGGTGCGCCTCGGCGCCGTTGGCAACGGCTTCGTTGTCTTTACGGGCGATGATCTCGAGCCGGCCAGCGATATGATCGTCGAACTGCACGTGAGATCGTGCCAGATCATGATCGACCTGCTTTCGCTCGACGAGCGCCGCGTGGCGGCTGCCGAAGCTCTCAGCGAACGCGAAATTGCCTGCCTGCAGCTTGCTGGAGACGGGCGCATCAGCGAAGAGATTGCAGAGAAGCTTGGTCTCTCGGTGCATACCGTCAACGCCTATCTCGGTTCGGCAACGATCAAGCTGGATTCGGTCAATCGAATCCAGGCGATCGCAAAGGCCATCCGTCTTGGATATATCAGCTGACGAGAAGCCGTGTGGGCTTTAGCCCGCCAAAGCCTGCAATGGTTCGACGTTATAGCGTGCGTCGCGCAGGCTTTGCGCGAGGAAAACAGTGTTTTCGTCGGGATCCGCCGAAGGGTTCTGGAACGCGATGTGGTTGATCTCGATGCCGGCGTGCGCCTCTGCAAGCATCAGCTGCGCATAGATCGTGACGCCGCGCGGCTTGATCTCAAGGTCGATGACCACTTCGGGCTTGCCGCCCCACTCTAGCGTGTAGCTGCCGCCATGGCCGAAATTGACCGTGCCGGGGTGGAAGAAGAGCTCGGCCGCTGACGATACGAGATCGGAAAGATTGCCGTAATACTCGAAGCGCAGAAGAGAGATGAGATCCGAGGCGTCCAGAAGCCGCAATTCCGTGGCAACGGGGCTGATGGCTTCAGCCAGGATTTTTTCACGCTGGGCAGAGTAGGGGCATTTTTTCATTCGGCTATCTTACCCGTTTGTTCTTGGCTTGCGCCGCGTAAACCCGATGGATGAGTTCCGCGACTGCCTTATAGAATACAGACGGTATGACACTATCGACCGAGACTTGCGCAAACATGGAGCGCGCGAGCGGCGGGTCTTCGAAAACGGGGATCCCATTCTTTTCCGCGATCTCCCTGATTTTCAATGCAATTAGGTCTTGCCCCTTGGCGACGACGACAGGCGCGTCGTTTTCCTCACGCACATAGCGCAGGGCGACGGCAAAGTGAGTCGGGTTGGCGATTACGAGCGTCGCGCGATCGACATTGGCAATCATACGGCGGCGGGCACGGTCACGCATGAGCGAGCGCTGGCGGCTCTTGACGAAGGGGTCACCCTGCGACTGCTTGTTCTCTTCCTTGACCTCGTGCCGCGTCATCTTCAGTTCGGTGAACCAGTGGTAGCGCGTCCAGAAGAAGTCGGCGATGGCGACGACGGCTGTGGCGATCAGGACGACGATGGTGATCTTTTGCATCGACGTCATCATCCGCGTGAAGATCGTTTGCGGATCGGAGAACATCGCATCGATCGCGCTGAAGTATTCGCTCTTCAGCGCAAAGAACATGACGACGCCGACGATCACAATCTTCGTCAGCGATTTGCCGAACTCGATGAGGCCAGGCAGGCTGAACAGCCGCGACCATCCCTTGGCGATCGAAATGCGCGAAAACTGCGGCCGTATGCGCTCGAGCACCGGCGTTGGCAGGTTCTGCGAGATGGACGCGGCAACGCCAAACGCCATGAACAGGATGAAGGCGGGCGCGAGGAAGGCCGCCGAAACCCAGGCGAGGTGAACGAACAGGGAGAGCGCGTCCGGCCCGGTTTCGAGTTTCCATTGGTCGGGCTGCTCGAAAATGTCCTTCAGCGCCTCGCCGACCTTGCTGAGCCCACTCGGCAGGAAGAAGATGATATAGACGAAGGTGGCAAGCACGGTGGCAAACAGTGGCACCTCGCGCGAGAACGGCACGTTGCCTTTCTCGGCAGCGTCGCTTTTCTTCTTCGCTGTCGGGTCTTCTGTTTTGCTGTCCTTGTCGTCGTCGGCCAAGGCCGAAGCCCTCCATCAAAAAGAAACGGCCGCGCCAGGGCGCGGCCTTTCCTAGAAGGTATCTCCCTTTCGCCGCGGCGATCAACCGCAGCGGCCGGGAAGAGGTGCTTCGTACACAACAACAGCGGCTTAGGCCGCGGCCGAGCCTTCGCCTTCGGTCTCCTTGAGCTGGATTTGCCCGGAGTTTGCCAGGCGAATCGCTTCCTGGGCGATGGCGCGCCGGGCGATTGCGATTTCGCGCGGATTGATGCCAACGGTGCCGCTCTGCAGATCCGATTCGATCATGCGGCGCTGGCGCGGGCTGATCGATGCGAGGACGGCCTCGCGCATGTCGGCAGACGAGCCGCGCAACGCCATGGTCAGGATGTCGGACGAGATATCGTTCATGAGCATGACGCGGCTGCGCTGCGGCATGAGCATGAGGTCGTCGAAGAGGAAGATCTTCGGACGGACCTTGTTGACCGATTCGCGGCTGATCGATTCGAGCGAGGTGAGCAGGGTATCGACCTGCGGCTTGTCCATCTCGTTCATCAGTTCCGCAACCTTCGTCGAGCCGATCGAATTCTTCTCGGCGTCGATCTCTGCCAGCAGGCTTAGCACCTGCTTTTCGATGATCTGCGCGGCCTTGGGGCTGACGGCCTTGAGGTTGACGGTACGGTTCATGATGTCCGCGCGGCGGCCGTCCGGAATCTGCATCAGAACCTTGGCGCCGAATGAGGAGGGCATCATGGAGAGAATATAGGCGACAGTCTGCGGATGTTCGCGCAGGAGGAACTTGCCGATGAAGGCCGGGTCGCCTTCGCCGAGGCGATCCCAGATCGACGTCTCGTATGCCTGGAAGGTGGTGCGACGGCCAAGCAGGCTGTCGACTTCGTCGGGCGTGAGACCCTCTTCAAGGATGCTCTCGATCGCCTTGGCATTATCCATGAGGCCTGCACCCTCGGTGAACAGGTCCTCGAATTCGGCGACAAGTCCGAGCAATTCATCCGGCGGGATCGCACGCAGCGTTTGCGCCGAGCCGATGATCGTCTGCAGCTCGGCCTGCGTGAAATATTTCAACAGCCTGCCGGCGACCCCTTTCCCCATGGCGAGGAGAACGGCCGCCGCCTTTTCAGCCTGGGTCAACGGTTTCTCGGCTAGCGCGCCGCCGAAATCGTCAAAGTCCATCATGGTCTAACCTCTCCGTCCCTGCACCGGGATCAGGCTTTCTTTGTACTCAGAACTTCTATCAGTTTGACGCCGAAACGCGTGTCGTCGTTTTCCAGAACGGTGATCTCGCCGCGAGCGATCTTGCGGCCGTTCACCATGATTTCGACCGGCTCACCGATCTTCTTGTCGAGCGCGATGGTTGCGCCCTCGTTAAGGTTCATCAGGCCGGCGACCTGCATGCGGCTGCTGCCGAGCATGATCTGAACGTCGATCGGGATATCCATGATCAGGTCGAGGTTCGACTGCATGGCGCTGCCGAGCGGGGCAGGTTCGGAAGCGATCGCACCAAACGAGCTGTCGCCGAAGTTGGCAGAGCCACCAAAATCGGATGTTGCGCCGAAATCGTCGCCACCAAATGCGGGCTCTGCCGCATCTCCGAAACCGCCGCCAAAGGTTGACAGGTCGGTGCTGCCGCTAAAGGCGTCGGCCTCTCCAGCAAAATCCGGCAGGCCGCCGTCCGCGTCGGTCTTCAGGACGCCGCGCAGGTCATCGATGGCCTGATCAAGCTCGGCCTCGTTGCCCGGGAGCTCCATTGAAAGGTCACTGTTCTTGGGTGTTTTCTTCGTCGCCATGAAATCACTATTCCAGTTGAAACTTGCCTCAAGCTGCCGTGGCAGCCCGGTTGGAAAATGGGCTAATTCATCAAGTGGCGGATGAGCTCGTCATCCGAATTAATCGTATCCTTCACCCGGACGGTATAATGTTCGCCCGAACGTCCAAACTCGCAGATGTACAATTCCTTGCTGTTGGCGCTGACTTCGACGCGGACGTCGCCGCGGTCGTGGAAGGGGATAACATCGCCAGCCGCAAGTTTCGAAATGGTCCGCAGCGTCAGGTCCTGCAGACGGATCTTTGCGTCGAGCGTCACCGGCGAGCGGCGCACCTGCTCGCTGAGCTGATCACTCCATTCGGTCGATTTAGCCGACTGGCCCTTGGCCTTCGGAGCCGTCACCGTCGTCTTCAGCAGGGCAGCCTGGGGAACGATCAGCGAGAAATCCGAGGTGATGCCGGAGAGCGTGATCGACATGTTGATCGCGGCCGCGAACTCGTCGGGCTTGTCTTCGGCCGGCTTGATCCGTGTTTCGAACGCATGCGGAAACTCAAGCACTGGCTCGAAGCCGCCAGGCGCGTTCACTGCCGAACGAAGGACATTGGCGAACTTGTCGAAGACCATGACCGCAAGCTCGAGCTCGATCACGGAGAGCAGGCGATCCGCCGGCTGCTCGACGGCGTCTGCCGCCGCACCCAGCAAGTGTTCCATCAGGGTGATGATGAAGCTGTTGCCGCAGGCAAGCGTAATGTTTGGTGACCAGTTTCGGAGCGTCGCATCGACGAGCGTCGTATTGTCGCCGAGGTTGGCGACCAGCTCGTTCTTGTGCCCGCTGTCGCAACCGAGATAGGCCACTTCGACGTCGAGGTTCGTCTCGCTCTTGATGATGTCGGGCAGAAAGACGACGTAGACTTCGCCGAATCCGCTGCAGATCTTCTCGACGGTGGCCTTGTCGCCCAGCCTGCCGGTCAGTTTGGCAAGAAGGGCTTCGCCCATGAGGGGTTTCTTGAGGGGAGCGTTCATGACCGTTTACGCCGCCTTGTTCTCGCCGCCGGGATTCATCATTTCCTGCTCGACCGCGTCGATCGAAGGACGCTCGTAGGCCGAAATTGTCTTGCGGCCGTATTCGAGCGCGACCTGCGGCACCGAGCCGTTCATGTAGGCAAGCAGGGTCTGCTTGACGATGACGTAGAGGCGATGCTGCTTGGTGCGGACGATCTTGATCTGGGAAATGATCGGCGAACACACGCAATAGGACAGGATGATGCCGAGGAAGGTGCCGACGAGCGCCGAGCCGATCAGGTGGCCGAGGACCTCAGGCGAATCGTTGATGTGCGCCATGGCCTTGATGACACCGAGAACGGCGGCGACGATACCGATCGCGGGGAAGGCGTCGCCCATGATCTGGATGGCGTGATAGGGCTTCATCTTGTCGTGAAGGATCGTGTTGATCTCTTCGTCCATCAGTGCTTCGATCTCATGCGAGCGGGCATTGCCGATGATGATCAGCCGGACGTAGTCGCAGATGAACGCCGTCAGTTCCTTGTTCTTGAGGATCGTCGGCGCGGACTGGAAGATCGAGGATTCGGCCGGATTGTCGATATGGGCTTCGATCTCGTTGCGAGACTTCGTGCGAAGATCGCGCATCAGGGAGTAGAGGACACCAAGCGTATCGAGATAATTCCGTTCCTTCGGCACCGTGTGCTTGAAGGCTTCGACGAGCGCCTTGCCGGAATCCTTCACCACCTTCATCGGGTTGCCCATGACGAAGCTGCCCAGGCCGGCGCCGCCGATGATGACTAGCTCGAACGGCTGCCAGAGCGCGTCCACGTGGCCACCCATCGCCATGAAGCTGCCGACGATACAGCCGCAGGTAATCACAAATCCGATAATGATATTCATCGTCAGTCCAAACCTGATCGTTATTTTCAACTCAACGGATAGGGCTGCTGGCTTGCGTGAGGCTGATGATAGTCCCTGCAAATCAAGCTTTTGCATGCCAGCTTCGCGCAAGCATTTGCTGTCAGCTTGTCGGTGACGAATGGGCATCCGTGCCCGTTTCTGAGGTGCCGCCTCAGCGAAATTCGTGGTCGAACCGACTGCAAACACCCGGATTTCGTACCGTTCATCGCCAATGCAGGAGCCTATCGGGATGCAATCCGGTCTTTATGTTTCTTTGTCGTCGCAGATCGCACTCGAACGTCGCCTCACCACCATCGCCGACAACATGGCGAACGTGAACACGACGGGCTTCCGCGGGACGGAGGTGAAATTCGACGAGATGCTCGGCGAGACCGGCAACAAGATCAATGCGAAGATCGCCTATGTGTCCCAGGGCAACGACTATCTCTCCGGCGATACTGGCGAGTTCGAGCACACCGGAAACATGCTCGACTTCGCGATCAAGGGGGATGCCTGGTTCTCGGTCGACACGCCGGCCGGCAAAGTTCTGACCAAGGATGGCCGCTTCACGATGAAGGAAAACGGCGAGCTCGTTTCCGTTCGAGGTTACCCTGTTCTCGACGCCGGCGGTGCGCCGGTGACGCTCAACACGGCTGCTGGCGAACCGAAGGTCGGCTCTGACGGATTGATCTACCAGGACGGCAAGCAGGTCGGTTCGCTGGGTCTCTTCGAGGCCGATATCAGCAAGGGCTATCTGCGCTACGAGAATAGCGGCATCATGACGACCGAGCAGCCACGCGCCGTCACCGATCGTTTCAATGTCGGTGTCCGGCAGGGCTATCTCGAAAATTCCAACGTCAACGCGATGCGCGAAATTACGCAGCTGATCGAAGTCAATCGCGCCTTCGAGAGTATGACGTCGCTCTCGAAGGACAGCGAGACTTCGTTCAGCGAGGCGATCAAGACGCTCGGCGGCAGCCGCTGAACGGGGCCTGAAGCATGAGCAATACGCCGCTCGCCGAATCCGACCTTTCGCCGAAGCTCACGCATCTCGCGGGGCTCGTGTCGCGCTATTCGAGCCCAGAATTCCTGGTCGCCCCCGGCGGTCACGTCCAGACGATCGCGGCCGGCCACTACACCGTAACCGGCCTGTCGCGCCATGTGCGGCTCGGAGAATTCGTCGCCCACAAGTCGCCGACCGGCATCCACCTCGGCGAAGTGGTTCGCGTCGAGCCTGAACTGACCTATGTCTGCCCGATCGAGCCGGGCGAGCCGATCGGCATCCATGATACGGTCATCCGCAAGGGTGCATTCCGCATCTCTCCGGCGGACAGCTGGTGCGGGCGCACCGTCAACGCGCTGTGCGAGCCGATCGATGGCCTCGGTCCCATTGTCGAGGGGCTCGGCCGCCGCCCCATTTCGAACACGGCGCCGCCGTCCATGACGCGGAAGCGCGTGGAGACAGGCTTCAAGACGGGCGTTCGCGCTATCGACATTTTCTCGCCGCTCTGCCTCGGCCAGCGCCTCGGCATTTTCGCAGGCTCGGGCGTCGGTAAGTCGACGCTGCTGTCCATGCTGGCCCGTGCGGATGCTTTCGACAAGGTCGTCATCGCGCTTGTGGGTGAACGTGGCCGCGAAGTGCGCGAATTCATCGAGGACACGCTTGGCGACAACATGAAGAAGGCGATCGCCGTCGTCGCGACGAGTGACGAGAGCCCGATGCTGCGCAAGATGGCGCCGCTGACAGCGGTCACCATCGCCGAGCATTTCCGCGATCAGGGCGACAACGTACTCTTGATCGTCGACAGCGTTACCCGATTTGCCCACGCGATCCGCGAGGTCGCGACTGCGTCGGGTGAACCGCCGATCGCCCGTGGCTATCCCGCCTCGGTCTTCACCGAGCTGCCGCGCCTGCTGGAGCGTGCCGGACCCGGACCGGAGGGGACCGGAACGATCACCGCGATCATTTCCATCCTCGTCGATGGTGACAACCACAACGACCCGATCGCCGACTCGACGCGCGGCATTCTGGACGGCCACATCGTCCTGCAGCGTAGTCTGGCGGAGGAAGGGCGTTACCCACCGATCGATCCGCTGGCCTCGATCTCGCGTTTGGCGCGCAAGGCCTGGACCCCGGATCAGGAGAAGCTGGTGTCTCGCCTGAAGACGCTCATCCACCGCTTCGAGGAAACACGCGACCTGCGCCTGATCGGCGGCTATCGCCCGGGCGCCGATCCTGATCTCGATATGGCGGTCAAGCAGGTACCGATTATTTACGATGTTTTGAAACAGTCGCCCGGCGATAGCGATTCGAGGGATGCCTTTGCCGATCTGGCCGGCGCCCTGAAAGCCGCGGCCGGCATCGGCGGCCAGCCGAGTATCCGCAGGTAGAGAGGCGCGACGTGACAGATTTCGATGACGATGAGAAGATCGCCCCGCTGAAGCCTCTGCGGCGCAAAACCGTCTTTCTCGACCGCGCCCTGACAATTACCGGCCTTACCCTGGCGGCGGCGTCCGCCTTCTTTCCGTGGTACGTCTTCTTTAACGAGGACAAGTTCGGCATCAATGTCGCGCAGGGCGACCGGACACGCGACCTTCCCGACTGGCCGGCACGAAACGTCTTCAGCGTTTCGCCCCTCGCGATGGCCAACAAGAACCGATACGACAGGAAGCCCGAGATCCCCGTCGATCCGCTGACGACCGCGACGGTCTCCAACATTGGCAAGGAAGACGATAAGGGTCCGCCGGCCGAGGATCAGCCGTTCCCCGGTAAATCCGGCTTTCGCCTCCTTCACGTGGCAAACGGCCGTGCCTTGATCGAAGATACCTCAGGCATGTACGTCGTTCAGGTGGGATCCATTCTGCCGGACGAAAGCCGGTTGGCGACGCTGGAGGAACGTGATGGCAAATGGGTCATCATCACCTCCAAGGGCGATGTCTATCAGCATAATTGAGCGTGCACCGCTCTCAAGCGCATCAGTCGAAGGCTCCACCGGATACGGTCGGAGCCTTCGTCCCGTTATGGGAGTGCGCGCCCGGCAGCCACGGAATGTCGGACCGCATTCTCCGTAAGTCTGACGCAAGATTACCGTCCTAGGTTCGCCCCAGTAAAAACGGAGAGTTCCCATGCAACCGATTCAACTTTTCGACTTGGCGTCGCGGCAGGCCGAATGGCTGACGATCCGTCAGGAGGTTGTGGCCGGCAACATCGCGAACGCGAATACGCCGAAATATCGCGCCAAAGACATCACGCCTTTCCAGGCCACCCTCGACCGGTCGGACATTACTATGGCGCGCACGAATGCTGCGCACCTGACCGGCAACGATCTCGGCACGAAAAGCGACATCGACGTCAAGGACGCGGCCCTTGACCAGGAGATCGGCGTGCAGGAGTCCGGCAACACGGTCGGTCTCGCCGAGGAACTCACGAAGTCCGGTGAAATCAAGCGTCAGTACGATCTGAACACGTCGCTCGTAAGCTCGTTCAATCGACTGATGCTGATGACAGTGAAGAGCTAAGATCATGGATCCTTTGTCAGCAGCACTCAAAATCGCGGGATCCGGGCTTGAAGCGCAATCGACGCGCCTTCGCATCGTGTCCGAAAACATCGCCAACGCACGCTCGACCGGCGACACGCCCGGTGCCGATCCCTACCGTCGCAAGACCATCACCTTCGGCGAAGCGGTCGATCGCGCCAATGGCGTCACGACCGTCAACGTCAAGAAGTTCGGTGTCGACGAATCGAAGTTCATCACTGAATTCGACCCCTCCAATCCGGCTGCGGACGAGAAGGGCATCGTCAAGCTCCCGAACGTCAACATGCTGGTCGAGATGGCCGACATGCGCGAAGCAAACCGTTCGTATGACGCCAACCTGCAGACCATCAAGCAATCCCGCGACCTGATTTCGTCGACAATCGACCTTCTGAAGAGCCAATAATCATGATCAACAACGTCAATAGCGTCAGCTCCCTGTCGATGACCCGCGGCCTTGCCGCCATCGAGAAGGACCGCTCCACAGCTTCATCGGCGGCAGAAAGTGCTGCAAACGACGGCGGCTTTGGCGCGGTTCTCACCAATGTTGCGACGGGCGCCGTCAATACCCTCAAGAATGCAGAAAGCATGTCCTTTGCCGGCATCAAGGGCACCGCGACGACGCGTGAAGTCGTCGATGCCGTCATGCAGGCACAGCAGACCCTTCAGACTGCGATCGCCATTCGCGACAAGGTCGTTTCGGCCTTTCTCGACGTTACCCGCATGCAGATGTAATTGATTTGAGGACGAAGCCATGAGAGCGCTTGCCATTGCTGCGACGGGTATGGATGCCCAGCAGACCAATCTTGAAGTCATCGCCAACAACATCGCGAACATCAACACGACCGGCTTCAAGCGCGCTCGCGCTGAATTCACGGACCTGTTGTATCAGACCGAGCGCGCCAAGGGAGTTTCGAACCGCGCGAACCAGGCGATCGTACCTGAAGGTGCGAACATCGGTCTCGGTGTCCAGACGGCCGCCGTCCGCAACCTGCACATCCAGGGCGAGCTTTCGCAGACCGGCAACGACCTCGACGTAGCGCTTATTGGTCGCGGCTTCTTCCAGATCCAGGCGCCCGATGGCACGACGCTTTACACGCGCGCTGGCGCGTTCAATAAAAACGAGACTGGCCAGATCGTCACCACCGACGGTTACCTGGTAGCGCCTAATATCACGATCCCGCAGGGTTCGACGCAAGTGACCATCAGCCGCTCGGGCGAAGTTTCGGCGAAGCTGCCGGGCGACACCGATCCGACCGTGCTCGGCCAGCTGCAGATCGCCGACTTCGTCAACGAGGCCGGCCTTCAGCCTCTCGGCGACAACCTCTTTCAGCAGACACCTGCGTCGGGCGATCCCGTGGTCGGCACGCCCGACGAAGAAGGCTTCGGCTACATGAAGCAGGGCTACCTCGAATCGTCGAACGTCGACCCGGTGAAGGAAATCACCGAACTGATATCGGCGCAGCGCGCCTATGAAATGAACTCCAAGGTCATCACCACCGCCGACGAAATGGCCTCCATCGTCAGCAAGAACCTGAAGTAATCGGGAAGGGCCGAAACATGATGTTTTGCCGGGTCAAAGGTATCCTCGGATGGGCGGCAGCCGCCGCCGTTGCGATCACCGCATTTGCCATGCCGCAGGCAGCAGCCGCTGCCGGCATGGGATATGCCGTCGTTCCGATGACGACCATCTACCCCGGCGAAACCGTTTCCGGCGCCCAGCTCCAGGAAGTGGAAGTGACCAACCCCAACCTCAAGGGCGACTATGCAAAGTCGATCCGCCAGGTCGAAGGGATGATTTCGAAGCGCACGCTCCTGCCGGGGCGCACGATCTCCGTCTCGGCGCTGCGAGAGCCCTATACCGTGACGCGCGGCTCCTCGACCCGTCTTATCTTCACGCTCGGCGCGATGACGATCTCGGCGGCCGGCTCGCCGCTCGAGGATGGTATGACGGGGCAGCTCATCCGCGTTCGCAACATGGATTCCGGCGTGATTGTCAGCGGCACCGTGCTCGCAGACGGCACCATACACGTGGCCGCAAAATGAAGATGTTTTTTCGCCTATTCGTAGCCCTCGCGTTTCTGTCTCCGAATGTCCTGGCCGTCACGCCCGCTGCGGCGATGAACTCGCGCATCAAGGACATTGCCTCCCTGCAGGCCGGACGCGACAACCAGCTGATTGGCTACGGTCTGGTCGTCGGTCTTCAGGGCACCGGCGACGGTTTCCGCGCTTCCCCGTTTACCGAGCAGTCGATGCGCGCCATGCTGCAGAACCTCGGCATCTCCACGCAGGGCACCCAGTCCAACGCGAAGAACACCGCAGCTGTCATGGTGACAGCAAATCTGCCACCCTATGCCAGTCCCGGCAGCCGCATCGACGTGAACGTCAGTTCGCTTGGCGACGCGACTTCGCTGCGCGGCGGCACACTGATCATGACATCGCTGTCGGGCGCCGACGGCCAGATTTACGCTGTCGCGCAGGGCTCGGTCGTGGTCTCGGGTTTCACCGCCCAGGGCCAGGCCGCGACGGTAACCGAGGGTGTGACGACCGCTGGACGGGTGCCGGGCGGCGCCATCATCGAACGTGAACTGCCCTCGCGCTTCAAGGATTCCGTCAATCTCGTCCTGCAACTGCGCAACCCGGACTTCTCGACGGCGATCCGCATTGCCGATGTCGTCAATGGCTATGCTTCCACTCGCTTCGGCGGCCCGGTAGCAGAAGCCAAGGACGCGCAGGAGGTCATCGTCCAGAAGCCGAGAACGGCGGACCTGACGCGCCTGATGGCCGATCTGGAGAATCTTATCGTCGAGACCGACACGCCCGCCAAGGTCGTGGTGAACGAGCGAACGGGAACGATCGTCATCGGCGCGGACGTGCGCGTGTCGCCGGTTGCCGTCAGCTATGGTACTCTCACTGTCCAGGTAACCGAGACACCGCAGATCATTCAGCCAGAGCCGTTCTCGCGCGGTGTGACCGCCGTGCAGCCGCAGACCGACATCGCTGCGCAGAAGACGGGCGGCAAGGTGGCTCTGCTGGATGGGCCTGATCTCAGGACGCTCGTGGCGGGTCTCAACAATATCGGCGTCAAGCCGGATGGCATCATTGCCATCCTCCAGGGCATCAAATCAGCCGGCGCGCTGCAAGCGGAGCTCGTCCTGCAATGATGAAGAATATGGCCTTGTCAGACTTGCTTCAGCGGCTTGCACTGCCTGCGATGGCCGTCGTGGCGTTGTCCATTCCCGGCGCCTTCGCACAGGAACAGCCGTCGCCGAGGGGTGAAATGACATCGCAGGAGGAGATCAAGCAGTTCTGCACGAACATTGCCGATCCCGCACGCGACCAGCGCTATCTGCTGCAGAAGCAGGAACTCGAGAAGCTTCGCGCCGACGTCGATTCCCGCATTGCGGAAATGAGCAAGCGCAAAGAGGAATATCAGGACTGGCTGAAGCGCCGTGATGATTTCCTCAAGCAGGCCGAAGCGGGCCTCACCGATATCTATAAGAAAATGAAACCGGACGCAGCCGCATCACAGCTGCAAGAGGTGAAGATCGAAGTGGCGGCCGCCGTCATCATGCGGCTGAACGCGACCCAGTCGAGCTTGATCCTCAATGAGATGGATCCGCAGAAGGCCGCGGTCATCGCCAATATCATCGCCAGCGCGTCCGATCCCAATACGTCGAAGGACCCCTCATGAACATGCGTTTTCAGGTCGCGATCGCCGCCGTCGCCCTTCTTGCAGGCTGCGCATCGCCGCAGGCTGTCAATGAGATCGGTCGCGCCCCAGCCATGAGCCCGATCGGCAGCGGCCTTGCTTATGGCCAGACGCCGCAGATGGCGCTTTATCCGAAGCAGCCGCGCCAGGTCGCGCAGGGCTATTCTCTCTGGAGCGACTCGCAGGCCGCCCTCTTCAAGGATGCGCGCGCGCTGAATGTCGGCGACATCCTGACCGTCGATATCCAGATCAACGACAAGGCGAAGTTCGAGAACGACACCAGCCGCAGCCGGACCAACTCGAGCGGCCTGAACTGGGATGTGAACGCCAACGTCATGGGTTGGAATCCTCAGTCGAAGACCGATGTGACCTACGGTTCGGATACCAGTACCGACGGCAAGGGCAAGATCGACCGGTCCGAGACGCTGAAGCTCATGGTCGCCGCCGTCGTCACCGGTATCCTCGAGAACGGCAACCTCGTGATCAGCGGTTCTCAGGAGGTTCGCGTCAACCAGGAGATCCGCATTCTCAACGTTGCCGGTATCGTGCGCCCGCAGGACGTGAACTCCGACAACCAGATTTCCTACGAGAAGATTGCTGAAGCGCGCATCTCCTACGGCGGTCGCGGCCGCCTGATGGAAGTACAGCAGCCGCCGCGCGGCCAGCAGGCCGTCGATCTCTTCTCGCCGCTCTGAGGCACACATCATGGCAGAGACAGAAACCGCTGGGGGCCAGTCGAAAAAGGCCACAATAATGACGATCGTCGGGCTTGCGGTCCTGACGCTGCTCGGCGCCGGCGGCGGCTGGGTGGTCGGTGACATGGTCGCGCCCAGCATCAAAGGCGCCGAGCAGGCGGAACAGGCCAAGGCAGCCAAGGACGAGGCCGCGCAGAAAAAGGAAGGCGAGGCGGGCCTGCCTCGCATTTCGACGGAAGCCAACAACATAGTTCAACTCGAGCCCATCACCACGAACCTTGCCTATCCCTCAGAAAGCCTAGTTCGCCTGGAAGTCGCGCTGCTCTTTAACGGCCCGCCGGACGTCAAGGTCGCCGAGGATGTCCATCAGGACATCCTCGCCTATGTCCGTACGGTTTCGCTGCAGCAGATCGAGGGACCGCGAGGCTTCGAATATCTTAAGGATGACATCCAGGAGCGTGTTGACCTTCGCGCGCAAGGGCGCGTATCGAAGGTCATGTTCAGGACCTTCGTCGTCGAATGATTCGATTCATATTGTTATTCGCTGCCATGATGGCGGCACCGGAGCTGGCCCATGCGCAGCAGCTCCCATCAAACCTTTTGAACTTGCCGGTCGACGGTTCGGTTGCGGCATGGATCATCAGAACATTCGGCCTGTTGACCGTTCTTTCGGTCGCTCCGGGCATCCTGATCATGGTGACGAGCTTCCCGCGCTTCATCATTGCATTCTCGATCCTGCGATCGGGAATGGGCCTGTCTTCCACGCCCTCCAACATGATCCTCCTGTCGCTCGCGTTGTTCATGACTTTCTACGTCATGCAGCCCACGTTCGATCAGGCATGGCAGACCGGCGTCCAGCCGCTCCTGTCGAACCAGCTCGACGAGCAGCAGGCGGTGGCGCGTATCGCCGAGCCCTTCCGGGGATTCATGGCGAACAACACCCGCGACAAGGATCTGGCGCTTTTCGTGGATCTGGCGCGCGAGCGTGGCCAGACTGTCGAGACCGGCGAGAAGATCGACTACCGCGTCCTCATTCCGGCTTTCATGATTTCGGAAATCCGCCGCGGCTTCGAGATAGGCTTTCTCGTCGTCCTTCCTTTCCTGGTCATCGATCTGATCGTCGCCACCATCACCATGGCAATGGGCATGATGATGCTGCCGCCGACCTCGATCTCGCTGCCATTCAAGATTCTCTTCTTCGTGCTCATCGACGGCTGGAACCTGTTGGTCGGAAGTCTGGTCCGCTCGTTCCACTGACGAGGTTTCGCGGCTTCACACTCCACACAACAAAAAGCAACGGTGTTAGGCGTCAATCACCGTTGCTCGATAGTCTCTCATTTTGGCATTGAGGATTATGATTATCCTTCGCATGACCGCGACGAGAGCGACCTTTCCGGGCTTTCCTTTCGCTTTCAGTCGTTCGAAGACGGCCTTCATGGCTGGATCGAAGCGGATGGC
>NZ_KB897860.1:0-46446 GCF_000377185.1 Rhizobium sp. 42MFCr.1 | reverse complement strand
GGTTCTGCTTTTTTACGAACGAAAGTTCAGGCCCGCTAGGACCAACCGCTCTGCGCATCGTCACTGCGGTGTTGCAATCACCTCAATGGCAAACGAGGCCGGTGCATCATAACCGATGCACCGGCCTCGCAATGTATAAGACCCCGCAGTCGCGGATGCGGTGTGAATTGAAGCATTGAAGGCTTCGCGGGGGATTCCGCAATGTACCAAAAACCGACAAAGCCGCCTTTGGTTCCGCCTTCCGGAACAATCCCCTCCTCCATCCGTTCGCTGACCACACCAACTCGGAGGAAAATCCTATGACCACTCCCTACAACGATGGCGCTCCCAGCTTTTCGGGCGGCCGCGCCAAGAGCACGCTGACTGCTTTCTTCGACCGCCGCGGCGACGCCGAAAAGGCCATAGACAACTTGAAGGAAGCTGGCATTCTTGAAGTCCTATTGATGCCCGGCTACGAAGCCGACGGTGAAGGGTCGCCAGCAGCAGCCGAAAGCGCCGGCTTCTGGTCGAAGCTCGAAGATTGGCTGTTCCCGGACGATGACCGCGCGGTCTATGCCGAAGGTCTGCGCCGCGGCGGTTTCCTGGTTTCCGCAGGCGTTGACGACGCGACCTACAACACTGCTCATGCGATCCTCGACGACGAAGGCGCCATCGACATGGACGAGCGTGCCGACCTCTGGCGGACGGACGGCTGGACCGCTACCCGTGACCAGCAGGCGACCGCGTCGCGAGACGACGTCTTCCAGGCGGACGCGGCTGCCGGGGCTGCAACCGGTGTCGGCCGGTATTCGAGAAGCGCGGAGACAGTTTCTCCTCGCGTTCGCGCATACGAACTGACGGAGGACCTCCCCGACGATATCGTCGACGACGTCCTTCCGACGGGTCATCAGCGCAACGTTTCCGACGGCGACCGACCGGTGGACGGGATGACTCAGAGCCAGTCGATCGACGACCTCCGCCAAAGGCAAAGCCTGCCCGGTAGCCGGTGAGTCCCCGCACGCCAATAACCCGGATGGCAAGTCGGCCTTCCGGGGTTATTCGCATTCGGCATTCAATGGCAGGATCGGCAGGCTGCCCTCTGTCCACGCGGCTTTGCCACTAGTGCACGCATCCTGTAACGAACTTCGGCCAAGGCGAACGGCGATGTCCGGCTAGCAGCATCCATAGCTGAGCTCCAAGGCGGAGGGGAAGGACGGCCGCCATTTCAGAGAGGGCAGTCGCACGTCTTCGATCGCCGCGTCAGCGGAACCAAAGCCGTACGAGATTTCGCAGGCGGACGCCTTGTGATCGAGAAGAACAGCATATTGCCATGGCCAGCCTCAGTAGCCGCCAACGATCGGCAGAATTTCACCCGTGATGTAGCTCGACATTTGGGCCGACGCGAGGAAGACGTATGCAGGTGCGATCTCTTCGGGTTGGGCTGCACGCTTCATCGCCGTCTGGCTACCAAACCTCGCGACGTCTTCGGCCCGCTTGTCGGATGGATTAAGAGGCGTCCAGACCGGCCCCGGCGCGACGGCGTTCACGCGAATCCCTTTCGCAACGAGCTGGCTCGACAGCGCCTTGGTAAAGGCGTGGATGCCGCCCTTGGTCATCGAGTAGTCGAGCAGTTCCTTCGAGCCTTCCAACCCGGTGACCGATCCAGTGTTGATGATCGCCGACCCGTTCGTAAGATGAGGGATGGCCGCCTTCGCCATGTAGAAATAACCGTAGAGGTTGGTCTTCAGAGTCTCGTCGAAGTGCTCGTCGGTCAGGTCTTCGATGTCGGCTGTGTGGACCTGGAAAGCAGCATTGTTGACGAGGATGTCGAGCCGCGAAAACTCCTTCGCAGCCTTCGCTACGGCGTCGCGGCAGAACTTCGGGTCTTTGACATCGCCCTTGATGACGAGGCATTGGCGGCCCTCCTTTTCGATAGCCGCCTTCGTGTCAGCCGCATCTCGGTCCTCGTCGAGATGGACGATGGCGACGTCTGCCCCTTCGCGTGCGAACAGGATCGCCACCGAGCGGCCGATGCCGGAATCACCGCCAGTGATCAAGGCTGCCTTGTTTTTAAGCTTTCCCGAACCCTGATAAGGGAGCGTCGTACATCGGTGCGAGACGAAGATCGGCCTCAGAGCCAGGCTTGTCCTGATGAACTTTCGGGAATGGCGGTTCGGGATAGGTCCGAGCGCCTGCCTGCATAGCGCCGGCCGGCTTCGAT
The DNA here is from genome assembly GCF_000377185.1 of Rhizobium sp. 42MFCr.1. NCBI lineage: Bacteria > Pseudomonadati > Pseudomonadota > Alphaproteobacteria > Hyphomicrobiales > Rhizobiaceae > Rhizobium > Rhizobium sp. 42MFCr.1. The sequence continues at coordinate 44,246 of NZ_KB897860.1, read as the reverse complement.
TTCGTCTTCTCATCGGCCTTCTCGACCTGCTGCTGGATATCGCGCTGCTTCGCGACGGTGGCTTTCGATGACATCTCGCTCTCCTGTCGATCGTCAAAAGACAACGCCGACGACGGCAAAAGGTCCCGCGAAGGGGAGTAAAAACAACATCCCTTTTAGAACCAAGTCGCTCGTCGCACCGGACGAAGTTGCGAATTCGATTTCGTAAGGATCGAAATGACCGTCCTTTGTCATTACCAAGCGTTTGGGTGCAACGCGCGCTCGCAGGCCTTCAGAGCCAGGTTCGGTCGCCGCGATTGATCGTGTTCCGCCACGATCATGAGAAGCGGCGTCGGGCTGTCGACCAGCCACTTCGCCCGTCGACACCATCTGCGGTAGCCATACAGCTTATAAACAATTGATTTTATTATTTTTATCAATTGGCCAAGAACCCTGCGAAAGCCCCGAAACGTCGCCGCCATTCGATTCTTGCTCGAACGGCCCGTTGAACATCAGATTGGGCGTCAAGCGGAAAACCCGTGAGGCCAAACAAGCTCCGGCTGAGGGGTGATCCGTCGATCCGAGCCCCCTTCACTCGCGGTCGTGTCGCGGCAAAGCCCGAATATCCTGCACCCAGGGAAGTTCTGATGAATACCAGTATTGCGACCGTGGTTTGAGGTCCTGCCGCTGGTTTATGGTTCCGAGCCGGATACCTACCTGATAGGCATCGTGCAGCTCGCCGGTCGTGTAGATCGGTGACCCGCAGTTAGAACAGAAATACTGCATCCGTCGACGACCATTGTCGGCGGTCTTTACGTAAAGCTTTGGCTCGCCGGACGTGATATGGAACCTCTCGCGGGGCGCGCTCACCGTCACACGATATGCGGTGCCCGTTAGTCTTTGACAGTCCGTGCAGTGGCAGATCGACACTTCGCCGGGTTCGATGTCTGCCTCATATGTGACTTGCCCGCACTGACACTCGCCGTCGATGTGCATACCTGTCCTCCTTCCGCAGCGATCCCTCGGACATAGCGGTTGAAAGTCATAAGTTGACACCCCCCGCTTCGGCGTCAGTTGGGCGGGGGTACCGGATTGAAGCGCCTCCTGTGGCCCAGTCTACTCCGCTGGTGATGCCCCTTCGGAAACCCTCTGCTTTCGTCGGTCGCGGATTTTGCGTTCCGTCTTGCGTCCCTGAGTTCGTCCAGGTGCCACCAGCCGCGGACCTTTTCGTAGGCACAGGGCGGGCTCCGAGCTGGCCAGGCATGAACCACTTTGATGGCCGACCTGCCCAGACGTGTTCCTCGTCGAAGTGAATGAGATCGTCTTTCTCGGCCGGGTTTGACTGTCACTTGTCTGCTCATCGCTCATGAAATGGAAACCGCCCTGCTGATCTGCGGTTTCCATTCTCGGGCGAAAGTCTTCCGGAAAAAGCGAGCGCCTTCTGCGCTACGGTGCTCGAGATCGTGTGCCCGACGGCCGGTTCGATATCGAGTTCGACCTTGAAGCCTTCCGTCCTGAGCTGAGCGGCTGCTAGCGAAGAAGCCATTCGGAGGGGATGGTCCGGTCGTCCTTGCCGTGCACAAGGAGCATAGACGTGTCCTTGCTCGTACCGGCGACGGCCGTGAGGCAGAAGCCCTACGAAAAAAGACAAGAGTGCGCCGACCTTCGAGCGTCGAACAGCAAGCCCAACGCCCATCCCATCGGCCTCGGCTGTATAAAACGCTGAAAAGAAATTTTCCGATGTCTGAGCGCCGAAGCCGACATCAACGTCACTTACAGCCGGACGCACCTGGTCTTCCCGATATAGGTTAGTCGTGAGTAGTTCATGGTGTTTGCCATTTGGTTCAAAGCCGAACGAGTTCGTTGACACGAGCTTCACGGCCGTACCGAAATCATCAAGCGCGGTGCCGGCTATCTGGAGGCTTTTGCAAATCTATGCCGGCTTTGGGAGGCGATGCGAGCCCGTTAGGAAAACAGGCAACCGTCGGCGATCGGACGGGGTATTCCGACGGCCCATTACGGATTGAAGGGCTTCGCCTTTGCCGGCGCAGTCATCAACAATTCCGAAAGCAACAGCCTCTGGCGGCGCCGATCGCGACATAGCCCCGAAATACCCGTGGGATACCCCATGCGGTTGCTTGACAGCATTTTCCCCTGGCGCTGGAGTGTTCTTGTTCTTAGCATCGCTCCAGGCGGGGCTGCGCTAGCAGAGACGAACACCGCCGTTGCGAGCAACCATCTAGAAAAAACAAGCACTTTGTTTCTAGGTGAGGAACTTAATCTAGTCAGTGACGTTTAACCGTGTCGCATTTCTAGCACCGGTGTACACTTTCATGAACGTTGATGTTGATCTCGTATTGGTTGTCGAGGACGAAGTTCTCATACGAATGAGCCTGGTTGAAGACCTAGAGGACGCTGGGTTGATAGTTCTTGAGGCGGGATCGGCCGATGAGGCGCTCAAGCTGCTCGACGAAAACCCTCACGTCGGGACCCTGTTCACCGACGTCAATATGCCCGGTGCAATCAGCGGGCTGGATCTGGCACGTCTGGTCAGCCAATCACGGCCCGATATTTCGATTGTCATAAGCTCGGGCTACCTAAGAATGCCCAAAGACGAATTGCCGGGCAATGTGAGCTTCATCTCCAAGCCTTACGACATTGAGCGTGTTGTTAAACAAATCCGGGGGCTTGCGCGCCTCTAAAAGGCCACCGATTGCTTTGCACCCACCCTTAGTTCATAAAAATCAAACAACTTAGCAGCCGACGACGATATTGAGCACGACCATTGTGCTACGATCCAGGCTCAGAGATCTACGGACAATCCATGGCACTCGTGAAGACAACGCAACTGGGTTTGAAGGCTGCCATCCCACAGACGGCCAACGAAAGGCCTGCTGCAACGGCGGCGGTCTCAAGCGCTTCTCGCAGGTCCCAAGATCGCACTCGCGTTCGACATCAGAAGGCAGCCGAGCGCATTGGTGCTGCGACCGAGGAACTGGCCGCAGGAGTTGGACAAGCCGCCGCAGCCGCCGAGCAACTGCGCCGCGCGCTTGAGCAGATCGCCAGCGGAGCCGAAGAGGCAGCGGGCGCTGCGCACGAGTCACTGTTGGCCACGACCCATCTTTCGTCCAGATTCTCCGCGGCTCGTACCGAGGCCGAAACGGCCCGCAAGCGGACTGAGGATCTCCAGAGCTCGGTTCTTGAATTTGCGGCGCAGATCGATTCCTCAATCGCCGCAATCGGTACCAATGCGTCTCGGCAGGTCGCCTCCGTCGATATCATTGACAGGCTTCAAACTCAGGCGGAGACCATCGGCGCCACGACCGTCGCGGTTGCCGACATCTCGGATCGAACCAACCTTCTGGCGCTCAACGCGGCGATTGAAGCCGCCCGGGCTGGCGATGAGGGCCGTGGCTTCGCTGTCGTAGCCGACGAAGTGCGGTCGCTTGCCGAAATCGCCGAGCGGAGCTCGCGCGAGGTCAGCCAGCATGCCGAGACCATTGTGGATGGTGTTCGACGGGTCTCCGACAGCATCAAGTCGGCAGCCGCCAAAGCGGCCGAGCAGACGGCCTCGGGCCGAACTATTTCGCAGGGATTGCATTCCATCCGCTCTGGCCTGACTGCTCTTTCCCAAAGTAGCCAGGTGATCCTGATCGCCGCAGTCGAAGCTGAGGTCGCGACGCGCGAGGCGCAGAAAGGCTCAGAAACCGTGGCAGCCGCGGCGGAGGAACAGTCAGCCGCTGCAACGGAGGCCCAGCGCGCCGTCCAGCAACAAAGTGCAGCTCTCGACGAAAGCCAACAGACGGCGCAATCGCTTGCAACGCTTGCTGACGATCTTGTGAATGAAAACGGCCGATCCGCGCGAACCGAGGAGCTGAGTTCCGCGGCGGAGGAATTGTCCACGACGGTGCAGGAACTATCAGGTGCGGCCGGCGAGATCCTCATTGCGATCGAGCAGATCAGCCGAGGTGCGGAATCCCAGGCGAGTGCAACGCAGCAGGCCGATGCGGCCATGGCACAAATTGAGAAAAGCGCTCTCCAGATACAGGAAAGTGCCGACATGGCAAGCAAACGCGCCGACGAAATCAAGGCACTTCTTGCGAAAAACAAAGACAATCTCAGCGGCATCGCGGCCGGCATTTCCGATGCGCTCGTTGAGACGCGAAACGCGTTGACGGAATTGAATGCGCTTGGAGAGATCGGTTTCCAGATCGAGCGAACGGTCGACCGGATCGTTCTCGTCGCCGTACAAACGAGCATGCTGGCCGTCAGTGGATCAGTTGAAGCTGCTAGAGCAGGCGATGCAGGCCGTGGCTTTGCGATCGTCTCGACGGACATCCGAAAGCTCTCACAGGATGCAGCCGAGAATATTGATGGCGTCAAGGAAACGGTGCGGCAAATCCAGATTCAGATCGGGTCCGTGCAGAGGGAATTGGAGACGATCGCTGTCGCGTCAGAGGCAGAAATTGCCAAGAGCAAAACGATCGTCGAACGGCTGAGCGCGGCGGAGGCCGACGTGGAAGCCATGGTCCGAGGGAACGCTTCGATCCTGGATGCCTCGCAGGAAATCCTTGTTGCCGCAAAGCAGGTACAGGCTGGAACGCAGCAAATCGCCGCGGTTGCACAGGAGGCAAGCGTGGCCTCGGAGCAGGCGGCGACCGCGGCCCGGCAACAATCGCGCGGCGCAGAGGATCTGGCTGCGGCTGTTGAGGAAATTGCGTCGTTGGCTGACGAACTCCAACTATCCGGCGGCTAGGCCCATGACAGCGTCAATCCCCATGGCAGATGTTGACCGGCAACGGCTCTTGTTTCGGGTTGGAGAGCAGAGGCACGAGATTGACGCGAGTCAGGTGTTGGAGGTCATTAGGGTGCCCCACATTACGCGCGTTCCCAATGGGCCAGAAGCGCTTGCTGGCATCGCCAATCTCCGTGGCAAGCCAATCCCGATCCTAGCGATGACTAAGGTTTTGCACGGTAGTGCGACTGCCGCACAAAACGACGGGAAAGTCATCGTCTACGATCATGGGGGAGCCCTTGGTCTTCTGGTTGACGACGTGCTGCGTTTGTCGACTGACACAGTGTCGGCCCCACTCCATGGCTTGCCGGCCCTGCTGGACGCCGCGTTCAAGCAGACGAGGCTAGCAAAGGTCGAGCGCGAACATGCCAGCGGCAGCCTTGGCGGGACTCAAGCAGAGGAAACCTCAAAACTCATCGCATTGCTCTCCTTCCGCGTCGCGGGACAGCTTTACGGCTTGCCCCTCGATGATATCCGCGAAGTCTCGGGGCTTCGCGAGGAAATTTCCGTCTTTGGAAATGCACCAGACTCGATCATAGGTATCATTCCTTTGCGAGGCGGCGTCCTGCCTCTCGTTTCGCTCGCATCGTTGCTCGGGCTCGATAGCAACCAGGAAGGATCGACAGCGTCGTTTATTGTTGTGGTGGAGCACGAGGGTCAACTGGTGGGACTTGTGGTCAATGATCTCGACGTTATTCGCCGTCTCCCCGATCACGCCATAGATGCGATTCCTGCGGTGCTTCAGAAGGGGCGAGGCGACGCACAGATCGAGGCTATCGGCAGGATTGCCGAGGGTGGACAGCTTATCTCCATTCTATCGCCAGAAAAACTGTTCGGCCACAAGGACGTCACTCAGGCAATCGCCAGGAACCAAGGAGCGAAGCCGATGGAGGCGACAGGAACAAGCAGCGAGGCACTTGAGCAATTTCTGATCTTCCAGCTCGGCGATGAAACCTATGGCCTTCCGGTCAGATCGGTCGACGAAGTCGTCCGAGTTCCAAGCGACATCACGCGCGTTCCCGGCGCTCCAGGTTTTGTAGTGGGCGTGATCAATCTTCGCGGCAAAGCTGTACCCCTTATCGACCAGCGCGCGCGTTTCGACACGCCTTCGACGCAGCAATCGGCCAAGACCCGCGCCATTGTTTTGACGCTTGGCCAACTGCAGGCAGGGTTTGTCATCGACGGTGTATCTGAGGTTAAGGCAATTACGTCGTCCGCCCTATCAGAGGCACCAAAATTTTCCTCTGAACAAACAGATGTTTTTGACCGAGTTGCCCATATCGAGGCGGACGGCCGAATGATACTGCTGATCGATCCCCAGGAGCTTCTGTCACGGGCCGAACGAGATGTGGTGGCTTCGATTGCGAACGATGTGACCGCGGCGGTGGGGCCGTGATCCGCCTGCTCATCGTCGAGGATTCCGCTTTAATGCGAAAGCTACTGGGGCAGATTTTTACTGACGAGGGTGATTTCGAGATCGAGTTTGCACGGGACGGCGCCGAAGCCTTAAAGGTCATTTCGAGCTTCCGGCCGGACGTTGTAACCCTCGATATCCATATGCCTCTTGTGGACGGACTGGCTTGTCTGGACCGCATCATGCTGGATCACCCTTGCCCGGTCGTCATGGTGTCCTCGCTCACCGAAGAAGGCGCTGAGGAGACCTTGGCCGCTCTCGAGATTGGAGCGGTCGACTTCATCGCCAAGCCCGGTGGCGCAATCTCGCTTGGGATCGAAGACCTTGCCCCGCGCCTGGTCGAGAAGGTTCGTATGGCCGCAACGGTTCGCATTCGCCGCAGCCGACGTCTGGCCGAGCGTGTGCGCATGGCGCATATGGCGCCACAACCATGGCCCTCCCGGCCGTTCAGTCGGCGAGACGCAGCCGATAGATTGTTTCGCGACCCTGGCAAACCCGGTCTTGTCCTCATCGGGGCATCAACAGGCGGTCCGCCGGCGCTGGACGCAGTCCTCGCCAAGCTCCCGGCAGACTTTCGCTTTCCGGTCGTGGTGGCGCAGCACATGCCAGCCTCCTTCACCGGCCCCCTCTCCCGGCGCCTGAACAAGATTTGTGCGCTCAACGTCAGCGAGGTAAAGCAACAGATCAAGCTCGAACCGGGGAATGTCTATATCGCCAAGGGAGATGCCGATATCGTAATATCGTCCCGTGCCGGGGCGCTGGTCGCAATGGCCGCCCCCAGCGACCCGGCCTACCGGTGGCATCCAAGCGTTGAGCGAATGGTGCGCTCAGCTATGAAGCATGTGCCGGCAGCCGATCTCGTCGGCGTACTGATGACTGGGATGGGAAGTGACGGGGCGGCTGCGATGGCAGATCTTCACGCCAGCGGCGGTTATACGATTGCCGAATCCGAAGACACTGCCGTCGTGTGGGGCATGCCGGGCGAGTTGGTGCGCCTTCAGGGCGCAAGCGAGACCACGAGGGTAGACGACATCGGAACCTCCCTGCTGGATCGGGTTAGCTGATGGCGACTACTCCCGCCGAGCCGAGCGATGACCGCGCAACTCCGCTTTCCGCCGCCGATCTCGAGGAGATATGCGCCATAATATACAAGCGAAGCGGTATGGTTTTCGGCGAGACGAAACGCTACTACATCGAGCGCCGGGTGGCGGATCTAATCGCGCAACGACAATCCGCGTCTGCCAGGAACTATATTGGCGTCCTGCGCGGAGACCCACGCGAGACTGAGTTGCTCATCAACAGCTTCACGGTCAACGAGACGTATTTTTACCGCGAGCAGCACCAGTTGGCATGCTTGAGCAACTCGATCCTGCCGGAAGTTATCCGCTCAAAGGGACCTGGCGACCGAATTCGCATCTGGTCGATGCCCTGCTCCAGCGGCGAGGAGCCGTATTCGATTGCCATCTGGCTATTGGAGAACTGGCCTCTGGTCGACGCCTATAATGTCGAGATCATTGGATCGGATATCGATACCGACGTCCTGAAGCAGGCCGTCGAAGGATATTACGGGCCGCGGTCGTTGTCGAAGATTCCCAAGGATATCCTTGATCGGTATTTCGACCCGGAGAAAGATCAGCAACGCCGACTGATCAGCGATTTAAGGGAGTCTGTGACGTTTGCGAAAGGCAACATCATCGATCGGCAAAGCTTGGCCGCAATTGGGCGTTTCGATGTGATCTTCTGCCGAAACCTTTTGATCTATTTCGATGAGGCAGCGCGCGAGATCGCAGCTCGTAATATTCACGAGCTCCTCTATCCCGGCGGCTTTATCTGCCTGGGGCATACCGAGTCCATGTCGCGGATTTCGGAGACCTTCGAACCCGTCCGGTTTCCCGACGCCATCGTCTACCGGGAGACGAGGGAAAAATGAATGGATGAATTGATCGTTCAGTTTGCCACCGAGGCGCGAGAGTTGGTCCAGCAGGCCACCGAGGATCTGCTGTCGCTGGAGTCAAATCCACAGAAACGGGATAGCCTTGAGAGTGCTTTCCGGTCGATTCATACGTTGAAAGGCTCTGTTGGTCTCTTCGATTTTGGCTCGATGCTCGCCGTCTTGCATCAGGCTGAAGATCTGTTGAGCCAGGCGCGGGCCGATAAGATCGTCGTTAATGGCACACTGATTGATTGTCTTCTCGCTGTGGTTCAGTGGGTTGAAGACAGTCTCCCCGGCATATCTCAGACGGGGCGGTTGTCGGAGGCGCAAGAAAAACAGGCTCCGCGGCTGATCGGAATCCTTAGCGGCGAAATGACCGATCAAGTCGACGATGTGATAGGACCTGGACCTGAGCAAATACCAGGCTGGGCTTTGTCTTTGCGTGAGCAAGCTCCCGCCTCAGAATCCGAGGGAAGCCTAATAGCCATTCGCTATGAACCGCATCCCGAATGCTTCTTCAACGGCGACGATCCGCTGGCGACCCTGACGAAGGTCCCAGACCTCCGGCATCTGAACATCGTCCTGAAAGAGCCCCAAACCTCCCCGCAAAACTACGACCCGTTCAGATGTCATCTTTTGATTGAGGCTTTGTCCGGGGGGGCTCTGGCTGAGGCCGAAGCGGTGTTCCGGCTCATCCCCGACCAGGTCGAGCTTCTCGCTCTGCCCGCAGAAGACGCGAAGCTTCCTGCCGTTCCATCGGGGACGCCGTCCGATCACTCCGTTGAACGCCGATCGACAACCATGCGGGTAGATTCCGCGCGTATCGACAAGCTGGTCGAGATAGCTGGTGAGTTGATTGTTGCCAAAAACGGGCTTGTGCCGCTAGCAGGCGAAGCGCAAGAGCTTGGCAATCGTCGGTTGGCGAGGCGCATATTGTCGAGCCACCACGAGATCGAGCTGCTTGTCGCCTCCCTCTACGGCGCCGTTACCCAAGCGCGCATGATCCCGCTCGAACACGTATTCCGCCGCTTTCCCCGACTGGTACGAGAAACCTCGACAAGACTTGGCAAGGCACTCGATCTGATCATCGAAGGTGAGACAGTCGAAGCGGATCGTGAAATCGTCGAGAACCTCTTCGAACCGCTGCTGCACCTTGTTCGAAATAGCCTCGACCACGGAATCGAGCCTGAGGCCGAGCGATTGCAGCTTTCCAAGCCGGCCAGAGGGCGCCTCCGCCTGACTGCCCGGCAACGCGGTGACCAGATCGAAATCGAAGTGGCCGATGATGGTCGCGGCATCGACCCGCAGCGTGTCCGCGCGACTGCAATCGACCTGGGTGTCATATCGGAAATTCAGGCAACCGCTTCGTCTGATGAGGCCGTCCTTCAATTGGTTTTTGCGCCTGGCTTGTCTACAGCGTCGTCGATCTCCGACCTGTCGGGGCGCGGGGTCGGCCTTGATGCCGTACAGAGTTCCATCAAGAAGCTCGGCGGGTCGGTGGAACTAAGCAGCGCGGTCGGATCGGGAACATCGTTCAGTCTGAAACTGCCGATCAGTTTCTCGATGACCCAGCTCATGATCGTAGAGGTGGGTGGCGAGCGCTATGGAATCCCGCTGTCGGATGTCGTGGAGACACATAGATTGCCGGCCAGCGCCGTTCAGTGTGTAAGAGCGGGCCAGGCGTTCGTCCTGCGCAATCAAACCGTCCCGTTGCTTCATCTGCGCGAACTACTCCAGCTGCCTTCCGCTGGATCTCCCTCCGGCGATCTTAAGGTCCTTATCATGCGAACGGCAGGAGGCAAGATCGGCATTGCGGTCGAGAAAATCGCGGAACGCTCTGAAACTCTGACGCGGCCCCTGTCCGGTCTGTTGCAGAGCGTCGCCGGGATTGCTGGTACCACACTATTGGGCGACGGCCGGGTTTTACTTGTCCTCGACATGGAGGATCTTGTGCGATGACAGTCACTCTTGACGGCGACGTTATTGCGCTTTCCGGACCGTGTGGTGTCGAGGAGGTCGAAACGCTAGTGAATTACCTTGAGAACCACCCATCTGCCCCTGTTGATGTTGGTGAGGCCACGTCGATCCACACCGCGCTCTGGCAGGCATTGCTGGTTTTCAGGCCGAAAATCAGCGGATCACCCGGCTCGACGGCACTCGGACAGGTTCTCTTGGGAATAGAAGCCTATCTACGGAACGACAAAGAAGACGCCTGATTTGCTAGGGCATAAAACGACAAATAGTGGTAGTACGAGTACACGGTAGAACGGCTACCTGACGACAGGATTGTAGAATGACAGTGAAAGTTTTGGTGGTAGACGACAGTAAACTGGCGCGCATCGTCGCAGGCAAGGCAATAGCTGCTTTGCAGCCAGACTGGACGCGCGTTGAGGCGGCGAGCGCTGCGGACGCCCTTGGGATCGTCAGGTCCGAGCAGATCGACGTCGCCATTCTCGATTTCAACATGCCTGACAAGGACGGCCTCGAACTGGCGTCCGAGCTACGCGCCAGCCATCCCAGCATGCCGATCGCCGTGATTACGGCGAACGTCCAGGATGAGATTGTCGCCAGGGTGCGCGCGCTCAATGCGACGTTTGTTGCAAAGCCGGTAACCCAGGATGCGTTGAGTGGCTTCATTTCTGGGGCCGCGCTCCGGCTCAAGAAAGCGGCAACATGAGTGATCAAGCCTTAGGCCTAGAGGAGCTCGAACGCGACGCCCTGACGGAACTCGTCAATATCGGGGTGAGCCGCGCTGCTGCCAGCCTTAGAAAGATGGTGCACAAGCAGGTTATTCTGTCTGTTCCTTCCGTTGAGATCGTGACCCGGAAGTCTGCCGCGTCCTTGATCGGCCAGCGTGAGAGCGAGAAACTCATCGCTGTCCAACAGCAGTTCGAAGGCCCGTTCTCAGGGCGGGCACTTCTGATTTTTCCCGAAAGCGACGGGTTATCGCTCGTTCGCGCGATCGTCGGCGATGACTTGGGAGAAACCGAACTTGCCGCGATAGAAGAAGAAGCCCTTGCCGAAACAGGCAATGTCATCCTGAATGGCTGTCTGGGGTCCATGGCAAACATGCTGCAGCACACGCTGAAAATGTCGCTTCCCCATGTTCGCCGCGGCGATAGCAATCTTTTGTTCGAGATCCTGCCAGGCTCGAATGAGGAGGGCTTTGTTCTCTTCCTCTACATCAACTTCTCGGTAAAGGAGCACGATATTCGCGGCTATATTGCCATGATTATGGATTTGCCATCGATGGAGAGACTCAAGCAGCACATCGCGGACTTTATCGACCGCGTCATGATGGAAAGCCCGTAGCGTGAACTCTACAACTGGCCGCATCCATGATTGAAGATGCCAAATCGTCTACAGAAATGCCGACCGCACTTGATGCGGCTCAGCGCCGGTTGGAATTGACCCTCGATGCCGCCGGCGCGACCTGCGGATGGGAATGGGATATCCCGGCGCGTCGACTTGTCGCTGACGCGAAATTTGCTGCGATAACCCATCAAGACCCCGTCGCCCTCGCAGATGGTGTATCGACGGACAGATTCTATGTGTCCATTCATCCCGACGATCTGAAGAGGGTGAAGTTGGCCGTGGCCGGCATTCTCGCCGGATCAGAGGTTTTCTCTAAAGAGTATCGACTGCTGCGCAATGACGGCGGCTATCGCTGGGTGCACGCCCGAGGCCGGACTATTTTCAGCGAGAACGACGAGCCCATGAAATTTGTCGGCGTTCTCGTTGACATCACCGAGCAGAAACGCACCAGCGAGCAGTTGCGCATTGCCCAGTCGGCAGGCGGCATAGGCACGTTCGAACACCTTGTCGGCTTCGGCACCATTACCGTTTCGGAACAATTCTGTCGGCTTTTCGGCCTTCACCCGACGAAAGTCCTTCCGATCCGGACGCTCAATGATCTCATCCACCCTGACGACGACCCACTGATTGATCTGAGCGGTCCAAATGGCTTTCAGAACGAACAGGACATCGAGTTTCGTGTCAGGCGTGCCGCCGATGGCCAGGAGCGCTGGCTGGCGCGTCGGGGAGAATACGTGGATGATCTGGAATCGAACGCCCGACGCTATGTCGGCGTAGTCTTTGACATTACAGAAACAAAACAGACCCAAGAGAGCCTGAGAGAGGCGAACCAGAAGCTGTCCGAAATCGCTCGCGACAGCGTACGTGATCGCAATCGCGTGTGGAAGAATTCGCGCGACCTTCTCGTCGTGATCGGTTTGGATGGCGTGTTCCGCGACGTCAGCCCCTCTTGGCAGCAAATCCTCGGACACCAGGTCGAAGAAGTCGTAGGGCAGAAGGTCCTCGACTTCGTGGCAGTGGATCAAAGGGAGGCTATTCAACCCGAACTGAAGAAGGCGATCGAAAACCTCTATGCCGAACTGGACGCAACCCTTATCCACGCGGATGGTTCTGAACGCATCGTGTCCTGGATGACCTCCCGTGAAGACGACCTCGTCTACGCCTATGGGCGCGATATAACGGTTGAGAAACAGCAAAAGGCGATCCTGGAGCAAACCGAAGACCAACTTCGGCAAGCGCAAAAAATGGAGGCGGTCGGTCAGCTCACCGGCGGGATAGCACACGATTTCAACAACATGCTAACGGGGGTCATTGGCGCCCTGTCACTTCTCAAGCGTCGGATCGCGGCCGGTCGTCTGGATGAACTGGACAAGTTCATTGATGCCGCAACGTCTTCTGCACACCGCGCCGCTGCCTTGACCCACCGGCTTCTTGCGTTTTCCCGGCGACAGTCCCTCGACCGCCACTCCATCGATCTCCCACAGCTCGTTCACTCGATGGAGGAGCTATTTCGCCGAACCCTGGGAGAACAGGTCGAGATCGAGATCATGACCGGCCCCGATACCTGGAAAGCAGTGACTGATGCAAACCAGCTTGAGAGTGCTGTTCTCAATCTAGTGATCAACGCACGCGACGCTATGCCGAACGGCGGAAAACTCACTATCGAGACGACCAACGTGACACTTTCGCAGGCTGATCTCGCTAAAGGTGAGACGCTCAGGCCCGGCAGCTATGTGGTTCTGGCGGTCAGCGATACGGGCACGGGAATGTCACAAGCGACAATCGATAAGGCCTTCGATCCCTTCTTTACGACCAAGCCGATTGGCCAGGGAACCGGACTCGGACTTTCGATGATCTATGGCTTCGCGCAACAATCAGGTGGTCACGCCCGAATTTACAGCCAACTCGACATCGGGACGACGATAAAACTCTACCTGCCACGCAGCACTGAAGGAGAACCTGCGGTCGATCAAGCGGGCGAGGAAGACTCTATCGCACCACGCGGAGAAGGCGAAACAGTCCTTGTCGTCGAGGACGACGATGCGGTCCGCCTGCTCGTTGTCGATGTTCTCAACGACCTGGGCTATCGCGTTCTGGAGGCGATCGATGGAACCCAGGCGCTACCGTACCTGGAGGGCAACGGACGAATCGATCTGCTGATTTCAGACGTCGGCTTGCCAGGTCTTAATGGGCGCCAACTTGCCGAAATCGCCCTAGCCGCGCGGCCCACGTTGAGCGTCCTGTTCATCACGGGCTATGCTGCAACGGCCGCGTCTCGCGCAGACTTCCTGGCGCCTGGCATGGAGATGATAACGAAACCGTTCGCCCTTGATGATCTTGCCCAAAAAGTGAAAGAAATACTGACGAAGTGATTTTCGTACGCTTGAAGGCGTCTCCTACTAACGCGCGGAACATTTGCGCCGCTTCTACAGTGCGGATGTGCCGAGGTTACGACGGACGGCGGATTGATCGGTGCTATGGCGCTGTCTAAGTCGATCGTCAGTTCAGACGATGGTCATTCAACCCACTTTGATGGGTTGAATAATTTCTAAAAATGCATTATTTGAACCATTTAAAGGGTCAATTAATGCGCCTAACGCTCCAAACCCATTTTGATGACGAGTGGCATCACGCCGCGACGCTAGAACTCAAGGACGACGCGGCCGGCTTCCAGGGCGCGTCGATCGTCGATTACGATCTCGATTATTTCGTCACGATGGCGTCGGCGGAATTCGCGACCGGCAAAACGGTCCGCGACCATCGTGCCTTGTCAGTCCGTTATCCCGTTGACCTCCAAAATCGATACAGCCGCAGCTGGCCCCCCTTCCTCTTGGATCTTATGCCCCAGGGGCACGCAAGGCGAAAGCTTGCCGATCACCTCGGCCTTGCTGAGGGTTCGCGCGCTTCCGATCTGCCGCTCCTTCTGCGATCGGCAACGGGCGGCATAGGCAATATCCGCATCAAAGAAGCCGCGGACACCGAAGCGGAAAGGATGCGCGGTGTTGAGCGCCAAGGAGTGACAGAAGCGGAAATCCTTGAACGGTCGGATCGTTTCATGGAAGTCGCCGACCGCTTTGGAATGCTCGCCTCCGGTTCGAGCGGCCTGCAAGGCGAATGGCCGAAGGTCTCGATGACCCAGGCGAATGACGGTCTCTATTATCCCGATAGCTTCGTGACCGATGATGAGGCCGTGCGCCACGTTATCGTCAAGCTAGTACGCAGCAACGACCCTGTAGACCGCCTGATTCTCGAAGGCGAAGCCCTCTATTCGCGGATCGCTCAAGAAATCGGTCTGAATGTAAGCGAACCTTCGACCTATGCCGAAGGCGTCCTGATCATTCCCCGTTTCGATCGGAAGAAAAAAGAAAGTGGCGGAACCATCCGGCTGGGCCAGGAAAGCCTCGTGTCTGCGATCGGCGTTGCCGATTTCGGCCATGTCGGCACGCATGAGGCCTACATCGACGTTCTACGCCAATATTCCGCCAATCCCTTCTCGGACATCGCCGAATACCTAAAGCGCGACATCGCCAACCTGGCGCTCGGCAATCCCGACAATCACGGCCGGAATTCCGCACTCAGTAAGCAGCAGGACAGCACCATCCGCCTGTCTCCGCTGTTTGATTTTGCGCCAATGCGACTCGCCAAGGAGGGGATTGTTCGCTCCACCCGATGGGCGTTGATGCGTGACGGAGGTCGCGACCATCTTCCCGATTGGAAGCGCATTTGTGCCGAACTGATGGCAGACCCTGCAGAGCAGAATGCGCTCGCGGCTGAGCTTTCCGCGTTTGCCGAATATCTGCGGCAAACACCGGCCATGGCGAAAGATATGGGCGCGTCTCCGGAAATTCTAGAACGTGCAATGGGACGCTGTATCGTGATAGCGGACAGCGTTCCGGCGGCGTGTCAATGATGGCGAAGGACCGCTAAATGGCTCGATGGAAGAAGCCGACGAAAGAGGAGATTCTTGAGAACCGGCGAACACTTGCGGAGCGTGCTCGAACAGGGGACCTGAGGCTGCCCGGTGCTGTGGCGGAGATCCGCAAAGGGTTCGGCATGACGCAGGAGGAATTTGCCAAGACGCTGTCGCTTACTAGGCGACAAGTTGCGGAGATCGAAGCCGGCGCCGCGAACCCAACGCTGGAAACATTGGAAAAGATTGGCCGCTTGTTCGGATTTGGCGTTGGGTTTGTTCCAAAGCAACCGGGGCCAACTTGATAATCACGCAAGCAACAGCCGACAATTCCTCTAGCGCCAAGACAGAGCGCTACGGCTCTTTGCGCAACTGAAGGCGCTCAGGTATCTGCCTTGGCCGTTTCGGAAAAACTTGATCAGCACGGCGCGCCATCCTTGGCCGTGAACTGCTCAATCGTCTCTGAAAGCGCCCGCTCGATTGCGGCTAGGCGCGCGGCAACCGTGATTGCGTCGATGGGCCTCGCCATGTTCAGCCATCGCGCAATCTGGTTCGTAGGCGAAGCCGATACCGCATGCTTATCTTGGGTGAGTTGCCCGACAATGCGACCACCCCACCAGACATTGAGAACCTCTACGTTCACCAGGGGCCAGAATATCTAACGACAATCAGGGGATGTCGACTTCAACTGAAATCACGGCGAAACATGGAACCGAAACCACCCCCTGCCGTTTCGTTATCTTCGCGAATTGGAGGCGTCGAAATGGACACTGCCCAACTTCATCGTGGCCGACTAATCGATCACATCCAATTGGTCGTAGCCAATCTTTCGGCAAGCCGCGCCTTTTATCTCCCACTGTTAGAGGTGCTCGAAATTCCAATTGGTGGTGAGGCCGATGACTGTTTCTGGGCTGACGAACTCTTCATTTCCTCCCGAGGCAGCGACGCTGCCCTCGGGGAGCTAACTGGGCGGCATCATTTGGCCTTTCAGGCAAAGGATCGTGCCACTGTCGACGCATTTCACAGCGCGGGCATCGCGAACGGCGGTACCGACAACGGTAAACCGGGCGAACGATCCTATCACCCGGGATACTACGCCGCCTTCCTGCTTGACCCAGACGGGAACAACATAGAGGCGGTGTATCACGGACCGGCCAACCGCAGCGCTCGGTCAGTCGTAGTTGACTTTTGACGACGGTGGTTGGCGGCGAGGACGAAAACGACGGGCAATGCATAGCTGGGCTGCAGTAACTGCTGTTGCCAGACTCGGATTCCGTCGATAGATGGACGACTCAAGCAAGCGGCCTGCCACGCAGTTGGTTTTTGTCGCTAGCAAACATGCGGGCGCTCCCCAATCGGGTTGAGCGCCCGTATTGTTTGTCCATGTTCAATGGCCTCATCTTCGGATATTTCCGGAAGGTCACGTACCCCCAAACTCAACCGTACATCTTGCCAAACGAGCCTTCGTGACTATTTTGCCCGTTGCAAATCAACCGAGGACTTACATTGGCTACTGGTACAGTGAAATGGTTCAACTCTGAAAAGGGCTATGGTTTCATCGCCCCCGATAATGGCTCGCCAGATGTGTTCGTGCACATCTCGGCAGTAGAGCGTTCCGGGCTCTCAGGCCTCAAGGATGGTCAGAAAGTCAGTTTCGAACCGACGCAAGATCGGCGTTCCGGTAAAACCGCGGCTGAAGATCTCCGCGCACTTTAATTGAAGGCTGCCGCGCCAGACGCGGCAGCCGAAACAGCAACAGCAAAATCCATCCGCAAGCGGCGACGTTCAACCCACACGTTTGTCAAGGCGGCGTTCAACAAGAGGCTGCTGAGGCAACCAGGGGTATGTTCACCGCTTCGCGCTCCGTCGCGACTTTACCCCGGTTTGCCATGTGCTGAACTGCTAACGCGTGGCCAAGGCTTTACCCGCAAAGCCAAAACGTGGGTTTGCCCCACAATCTTTTTTTCACCCAAAGCGCTCTTTTTTCGCAATTTCTGCATTCTTACGTTTCAAGTGGGTAGCACACGCTCGAGTGAGGCAGTCTAACCCGGCTCGGTTCGATGGACGGCGAGTGAAGCGGCCACCACCTTGCGTATGACTGACCAAAGTAGCGTTTTCAGGTATGTTACCCGAGATCCAACGATAGGATAGGATTTCAAATGACGCGTTGCAGCCATCAGAACTCCGTTCGATCCGTCAAGCCCCAGACCATGGGGTGTGAAGAATGCCTGGCAATCGGACAAGCTTGGGTCCACTTGCGACTGTGCCGTGAATGCGGACACGTTGGATGCTGCGATCAATCAATCGGCAAGCATGCTACGGCGCATTTCCGGAGCACGGGCCATCCCATCATCGAAGGCTACGATCCGCCGGAAGGCTGGGGTTGGTGCTACGTGGATGAGACAATGATTGACCTTCCTGATCACACCCCTCAGGTTGGACCGATTCCGCAGTTTTATTAGACAGGAGGTTGAGTGCATGGACGTCCGCTCTCGCCAAGCCCAGCTGTTTCCCGTCCTGACCCCGTTGCAGATAGAAGTAGCC
This sequence comes from Rhizobium sp. 42MFCr.1, assembly GCF_000377185.1. Lineage (NCBI taxonomy): Bacteria > Pseudomonadati > Pseudomonadota > Alphaproteobacteria > Hyphomicrobiales > Rhizobiaceae > Rhizobium > Rhizobium sp. 42MFCr.1. The sequence continues at coordinate 26,356 of NZ_KB897860.1, read as the reverse complement.
AAAAGATTCGCCAGCGGAGAGCCAAAGACGTTTGGTCCTGGAGAACAGGTCTCATCGATTGGTGACCGGGAAGTCCCTGCTTGGCTGGTCCTTTCCGGGCGGCTTGATGTCTTCGGGAAAATTGGCTCCCACTCGGAGACCGCAATCGTGTCGCATGGGGTGGGCCACTTCTCAGGCGAACTCAATCAATTGTCGGGGCGGCCTGCTATGGCGGCTTCACGGGCTGGCCACCATGGTTGCGTTGCCATCCCCTTTGACGCCACGCACGTCAAGGCGCTCATCATCGGCTCGGCCGAGGTCGGCGAAATCATCATGCGGGCCTACATTCTTCGACGCGTCGCGCTGATCGACACGGGGAATTCCGGCACCGTGCTGATTGGACACGATGGAAACTCGGATTTGCGTGCCCTTCAAATCTTCCTCTCGCGGAGCGGATACCCCTACGTTGTGGTCGATGCCTCCAGCGAGGGCGAGGGTCACGATCTGGTGGAGCGCCTGGGTATCCGGAGCAGCGATCTACCGGTCATGGTTTGCCCAAACGGGACTGTCCTGAAAAAGCCCACCGACGCCGAGGTAGCATGCTGTCTGGGGATTACACCGGAACTGGACCCGGAGATGGTGTACGACACTGCTATCGTCGGGGCGGGTCCCTCAGGACTGGCTGCGGCGGTCTATGCCGCCTCTGAAGGCCTGAGCGTTATCGTCCTGGACGAACGTTCCGCAGGAGGACAAGCAGGTAGTTCTTCCCGCATCGAAAACTACTTGGGCTTTCCGACCGGCATCTCGGGCCAGGCCCTGGCCGGTCGAGCACTCAATCAGGCCCTGAAGTTTGGCGCCGAAGTTGCCCTGCCCTTGAGAATTTCTGAGATGTCACCGCCTGTTCCCGGCAGTCGGCGCGGTGGTCTAATCAATCTCCGCACGACCGACCGGCGAGCAATAATGGCGAGAACGGTCGTGGTTGCATCTGGAGCACGATATCGCAGACCAAGTATCTCGAATGTCTCAGACTTCGAGGGTGCCGGGGTGTCGTACTGGGCAACGCCCATCGAAGCAAAGTGGTGTGAGAACCGGGATATTGTCGTCGTCGGTGGGGGCAACTCTGCTGGTCAGGCAATCGCCTATTTGGCCCCCAAGGTCAGCCGTCTCCATCTGGTGATCCGAAGGGAGCTTGCGGATACGATGTCGACCTACCTGATTGAGCGGATTGCCGCCCTCCCGAATGTCGTGATGCACGTCGGATGCGAGGTAGCCTCCATATCGGGGGATGCGTCGCTTCTGGCAGTGAAGATCAGAAACTTGAAGTCCGCAAGAGAGACGGAATTCGAAGTCCGCCAGCTTTTCATGTTCATTGGTGCAGACCCTAACACCGCCTGGCTATGCCCGCACATTACTACGGACCGCGCCGGATTCATCGTAACGGGAGCTGCTTTCGATCCCTTCGTCGAACAAGAGGTGGGCCGCGCAGCTCTGGCCCTCGAAACCAGCATACCGAACATTTTTGCCATTGGAGATGTAAGAGCGGGCTCCACCAAGCGGGTGGCAGCAGCTGTGGGCGAAGGCGCGGCGGTAGTGAGCCAGATTCACACAGCTTTGGGAATTCGAGATGGCGACCGCAATCCACCTGCGTTCCTTGAGCCTTCACCCCCGCCGAACTGAACCTGAGCCTCGGAAAATTCCAGCTCCCGCTGGAAATAGGCAGTGTGTGAACCGCCGAGCCTCCTGCACGTTGTGAGGCAGGAGGAAAAGGCGATGAATGTCCAGAATGAAGGCTCCAGCAGGAATGTTCGCGACGTGGCGCCGATCGGAGCGGCCCTAACCCCCGGGCTGGTATCGTTTTGGTCGCCAAAACGGAAAAGGCTTTCCGCCGCTTCCAGGTCGCCCTTGAAGTCGAACCCATCGGCATCGTCTCTCACCCAAAGCTTCTTGACAGGCTGCGCGGGGTGAAAAGAAGCTCCGTTCGCGCTCCCCTCTCCCACTATTGCCCTCGGTCGGCCATGGCCCGCCAGAAAGTCAATCCAGCAGCTTGCGGATCGCCATGATCCCCTTCGCCGTATCCGACCAAGATTGACGCCAAATCAGCAGGCCGACGCCGAGTACCGTCGCCACGACAAACGGGAGCGGACCCAGGAACCAGCAGGCCGCCGCTACAGTGAAGTAGTACGACCTCACGCCGACGCTAAATGATCGGAGCGCCGGGTTCAGGACCAGCGTGAGCGCCTCGGTCCAGGCCGCGATGTCGCGCTCTTCTTGTCGCGACGGGCTGGCGCCGATCGCGGCCAGACAGTAGTTCAGCTGCCTCACCGCCCAGATGAAATCCGATAGCCCTCTGAGGAGTGTGGCGATGATCAGCAATACCTTGGTTTGGAAGAGCCACGCGGGGTCCTTGGCCGCGAACATAGCGATCAGGCCATTACCGTTTCCGTAGTTGGGCTCCATGAACAAAGCGCCGCTGAGGCCGACGATCACGATCAGATTTGCTGAGCCGAAGAAGGACGCGGAATTGATCGTGTGGCCCAGGATCGCGGCGTCGCCGATGAAATTGTTGTCGCGGGTCAGCGTCTCGCGCATCCACGCGGCTCGGACCCGCACCATATCTACGGACAAGCTATCGTTGGGCCGTGGCCACCCGAGAGCCAATAGCGGCTCAATCGCAATCCACACCACGATGAAGAATACAAGCGACGCGATGTTGAGCGTGTCCATTCGGCCCCCAGCCAGACTTTTTCGCACACTATCGCGGGCGTTGACGTCCTCCAAGAGGGGCCGACGTTTGAACCGCTGTCCGCTAGGGCTGCTCGCGCATCCCGGCGTAGCCTCCCGCTGATCGGCATCAATCATGTCGGTGGCAACAAGGAACGCGTCCGTCCGCTCGCGAGCTGCCTCTCTGAGCATGGCCAGCTTCGGGACGTACCCTTTTCACCTTGACAATGCCCTCGCGCGACGCTGCTCTGCAGCTACGCCTGGTTTTAGGAGGTTTCACCGCAAGCCGGCCGCACGCGCTGCGACCGGGGTCACAACTCAATATTTGGGTTATGTCTGCGGAGAGGGTTGGCGCTGTTGAGTTAGATGCTCAGGGCCACGAGTTTGGCACGGTCTGCGATCGAATCGGCTACGTGATCGAACGTCACAGCATTTGTGGCAAGTGGAGACATCTTTTCTGATAATCGGGGAATCGCGTCCCCTGTGGCATCTGATAGTTCTTTCACCCGACGGCGTACTAAGAGTAAGCCGACACCTGTCTCCTTCGAGAAAGCCTGCCAACCAGCGGCGTCCATTTCCGAAAGCGTTGCGCGTTTGCCGATTCGCATAGCCATCTTCGGAGAAAGGTCTGGATAGGTCACCGTGGATAGCAGATCGTACAGCGGAGCCATTCGCGGTCCACGATCATCATAAAGGATCGAGAAATTCTTGCCGTGCGCATCCGCATTTCCGACAATGAGATTGAAAATCGCAGCATCCAAAAGCTTTGCGATGTCCGGACCCGGCCGCTCAGATACCCGCCGCAATAACTCAAAACAATCCCTAAAGGTCGGCCCGCCCTCGCTTGCATACTTAGTTTCAGGTGGCACACCGAGCGCTTGGCAAAAGTCTTCCTGATGGATGCGGCGAACCACACCGTCGGCATCGCAGTAGCGATCGTATCGCTCGACCAAAAGGAAAGGGCGACCATTCGCGGACCTCGGTTCGACGGGAGCAACGTCGAGCCCGATTGCGGCAGCAAGCCTCATCACGAAGGCTTCACTCTCGCTGGTCCCCGGAAAGCGCGCAATTGGTGGTTTCAAGATGTGCGTAGTCGCCTGGCCTGGAAGCGGTAGAGCGACTTGGCCATCGACTAGAACAACTGGAACTTTTGATTGGGCGCCCGCAAGCGATAGCCTCAAGCCTTCCTGGCCGGCCAATAGCGGCCGTGTCGGAAGTGCGTCCAATATCCGAACGATTCCTGCCTCATCCAGAGGTGCCGTTTGCTGATCCGCAATCGGTTCTGCCCCGATAGGTTCCTGATCTTCAGGCAAAAGCTGAAGCGCGCCGGCGACGTCGCCGCCCAAGCGATCAAGAAGCGCGAAGTCGTTGGCAGGTGAAACACCCAACGCCTGCGCCGCAACAAGACGCTGGCTTTCTTCTGGCAGCAGGCCGCCGAAAAATGGCCGGCATTCACGGCGAGAAAAACGTTGTGGACGCTTCGGAAGTGAGGCCGACAGTGGAGGCGTCTTTTCGTCATCAAGCCAAGTTTCAGCGTATGCGAAGCCGATATCGCCATGCTTATCTTGGGTGAATTGCCCGACAATGCGATCACCCCACCATACATTGAGAACCCTAACCGTCATTTTCTACGTTCACCAGGGGCTAGAATATCAATCGAACAACCCAGCGTTTGCAGAACCTGCAAAACCTTTCCTATCTGAGCTGTCGGCTTGCCGGCTTCGAGGTCAACAATGAACCTTAGGCCAACTCCAGAGACCCCGGCAAGCTCGTCCTGTCGCAAGTTTTGCTCCTTGCGTGCGCTGCGTACTAGGGCACCGATATCGGCTGGACTTCTGACTTGTTTTGCCATCTTTATTTCCCGATCGGGAAAATAACAGCACATCAGCCGCCCTGTCGAGTAAAATTTTCCCGATCGGGAAAATCATGAGCGCTCGATGATCTGTGTTTGGAAAAATTTCCCGATCGGGAAATTCAGATGGAGCCGATGCGGTGCCGGGAAACCTCGGCCGATTGGAGTTATGGCCCCGCTGATTGGGAATGGCAGCGGTTCCTATCCTACTGAAAGCCTTGCAGACTAAATCACAACATCGGATTCCGATCCAGCTTCGATGGCGACAACGTCCTATCGCACGTCGGGCGCCCTCCGCTAGGCGTGACAACGGTTTGTCGCCAAATCGACCTGCTGAGTCCTCCGGTCGATGCACGACAACAGTCGCACCAAAGGATCCGAGGACATGTCCTTCAAAAGGCCGACATGAACTGGTGATCGCAAACATCTACGCTCTCGGCATCGAGAAATGGTGCGCTTTCGCCCGACATCCAATCCCCATGGTGCTGCAAGAAGGCGAGAATACTCCATCTTATCAATTGTGACGAGGTTCCTGCGCGAACTTCCCTACCGCTTCGGGACGCCTGTTTATGGCGCGAGTAGCAAGACAGTTGACTTTCTCATAGGCATCTTGTATACAACATGTCTATGAGTATGACGGTGAAGACCCTCTGGGCAAACGAAGGCGGCGACGCCGCTCAGGATGTCGTCTACGCCTGGCTGAAACAGCATGTGCTGACTTTGCCCCGTAATGAGACAACCTTCCTGACGGAGGCGCAGGTCTGTCGAGAAACAGGCGTTTCTCGAACCCCGGTGAGGGAAGCGTTTCTGCGCCTGGAAGCTGACGGTTTATTGAAGATTATGCCCAAGAAGGGCGCGTATATCGCGCCGATCACCGAGGCCGAGATTGACTCGATCATGCAGGCTCGCCGATTGGTGGAGGAGTGGTGCGCGCATCAGGCAAGCCGCTTCGGAAGAGCCCTCGCGGACGAATTGGACCGGCTGATCGACCAGCAAGACCAAGTGCGAAACGATCGTATTGCCTTCATAGAAAGCGACCGGGATTTCCATCGGGCGATCGTGAGGGCCGCGGGCAACCCAATTCTCGAGACTTTCTATGAAAGCCTTCGCGATCGCCAGGTTCGAATGGGTGTGCACGCAATCTCGGTCGGAAGTCGCATCGATGAGGTCTTGGCCGAACACCGGAGGATAGCCCAGGCCATACGTGCTGCAGAGGCGGATCGGGCGGTCGCAGCGGTGGGCGAGCATCTGGCGCGGACGCTGACCGCATTGCGTGACCCTACTTTCGGTAACTGGTCACCCGGTTCGCGAGCGATCTGACTCCTCGCCACGGCAGAGACTAAGGCAAGCAGTCATAACAGGATAAGCAATCGAATAAATTCAGTCGACATCGAGGGGCCTGAAATGGAACCAGTCTTCGACGTGAGTGCATTCAGGCAGGCGTTAGGGCAGTTTCCAACGGGAGTGTGCGTGGTCACCAGTGTGATTGGCACAGACAGGCTGGGTGTCACGATCAGTTCCTTCAATTCACTGTCGCTTGAGCCGCCGCTGATCCTCTTTTCCATCGCTCGCCGTGCCGCCGGCCTTGCCCAATGGAAACTGGCGCAGGGCTACGCAATCAACGTCCTGTCGGAAAACCAGGCGGATTTATCGATCCGCTTCTCCAAGGCACTGACGAACAAGTGGGAAGGCGTTGCCTGTGATCGAGAAACGGAGCACGGGCTCGCGCTCCCCGGAACCGCTGCCGTTTTTCACTGTGTCCCTTGGGCCGTGCATGAAGGTGGCGACCATCTTCTCTTCATCGGTCGGGTGATGTCGGTCCGGTCGTTCCGCGATCGGCGACCGCTCGTATTCAACAAGGGTCGGTATGCTGCTTTGGAAAGCGACATGCCGGACAATGCGTCTTGGCCATTGGCCATGCATTACTGAGGGGGATGACATGTTGAAGACGGGTTCACAGCATATCGAAACCCTGCGTGACGGCAGGCAGGTGTTTATCAACGGCCAATTGGCAGGTGACGTCACGGTCCATCCAGCCTTTCGCCAGACCATCCAATCGGTGGGACACCTCTACGATTTCCAAAGTGCCGAGCAAAACCGCAGCCTCATGACCTACGAGGTCGATGGCCGCGGTCCCGCAAGCCGCATCTGGCAGATGCCGGGCAACTACGTGGAACTGGTGGAGCGCCGCCGGGCACTCGAGACCTGGGCGACATTGCATTGCGGCTTCCTTGGCCGCGCGCCTGACCATGTCGCCTCCTGCTTGGCCGGTATCTGATGGGGCTCGAGGTCTTTCAGACCTACGATCCGAAGCGCGCCGCGGCGTTGGCAGACTATTATCGCTACGCCCGCGAGAGCGACCTCTACCTCACCTATGTGATCATCAATCCGCAGGCCGACCGGTCGAAGAGCGCGAGCCAGCAGCAGGACCGTACACTGACGGCCGGTGTCGTCGACCAGGACGGCGAAGGACTGACCATTCGCGGTGCAAAGATGCTTGCCACCGGCGGCATCATGGCCAATGAGGTCTTAGTCACCTGCATCCAGCCACTCTTGGAAGGTGACGAACCCTATGCAGTCTCCTTCGCGATCCCGATGAACGCATCCGGGCTGAAGATCATGTCCCGCAAGTCCTATGAGGAGCATGCGACGAGCGTCTTCGACAATCCGCTTGCCAGCCGCTTCGACGAGAATGATGCGATCCTCTATTTCGACGACGTCAAGGTGCCGTGGGACCGGGTCTTCGTCAACCAGGACATCCGCATGTGCCAGCAGCAGTTTCATGCGACGCCCGCGCATGTCCTGCAGAACTATCAGGCGCAAGTCCGTCTGATGGTAAAGATGCGCTTCCTTCTGGGTCTGGCGCATCGGATCGCCGAGGCAAACGGCATCGTCAATTTCCCGCAGGTGCGCGAGACGCTCGGGACGTTGGCCGCTCAGGGCGCGATGGTTGATGCGCTGGTGCATGCAATGGAGATCAAGGGACAGAACCGCGGCAGCTATTTCGTTCCGGATACGCATACGCTTTATTCGGCTCAGGTGCTCACGCAGAAGCTCTATCCCGACTTTATATCGTCATTACGAGAATTGGCCGGCGGCGGATTGATCATGCTGCCTTCGGGTGTTGAGGACTACGCCGACCCCATGCTCAAGGCTCTGATAGAGAAGACCCAGCAATCGCCCGCCACCAGCGCCGAGGGACGGGTGAAGCTCTTCAAACTGGCCTGGGACGCAATCGGCTCTGAATTCGCGTCGCGGCATACCCAGTACGAGATGTTTTATGCCGGTGCGAACTTCGTCACCAGAAATCACAGTTACAGAACATGCGATTGGCACTCGGGCACCCGAATGGTCGATCGGCTACTCGACTCGTACTCGCTTGAAAGCGAGCTTCAGGCTCACAAGGCGGTGGCCGCATGACCTCATCCAATGTCATTTTCAAGGAGCACCTGGAGTTCCATCAGGTGGACATGAGGCAAGGCTGGCACACTCCGCCCGGCTATCCTCCCGGCATTGAGCAGAAGTTTCTCGCCGGACGTCTCGATGAACCAAACAAAGAGGGCAACCGGACGCGATTGCTTCGCTTTTTGCCTGGCGCGCGCACCGAGACGCCGTTCGTGCATGACTATTGGGAAGAGGTCTATCTGCTCGAAGGAGACCTCATCGTCGGCGACCCATTGTCGGAAACCACGTCTTACGGCCCCCATACATATGCCTGCCGGCCACCCGGGGCTTTTCATGGACCGTTCAGATCGACGGCGGGCTGCTTGCTATTGGAAATTCATTATTACTAGAGCGCCGTTTTGATGAAACTGCTGAACCAGGCGAGACATGCAGGGGAGCCTGGTTCAGTTACGATTGGTGGCATTTGAAGGGACACGACCATCAACCATAAAAATGTCCACTAATCGTTGAGCCTGCTGAATTCGCTATTCATCAGCCGCTTCAGATCAAAGGCAGCAAGCGGGTCCTCTGGTTGCGAGAACCAGGGCGGCGAATAAAGGTACAGTTGATGCGGGTACGCCGCCCTGGATAACCCACGCGGCACTCGGATCGCTCACCATTGGCAGACGTGCAGTCAACGACGGAGAGCCCGATGTACATTCTTTTTGGTGGTGACTTCACCCGTGCGACGCTCGTTCAATGGGTTCTCGAAGAAGGAAAGATCGAATACGAGCTTAGAAAAATTAACATTCTCCATGGCGAGCACCGTTCCGCGGAATTCCTCGCCATAAATCCGGCCGGTTTGGTCCCGGTGCTGATTACCCCAGAAGGCGATGCACTCTATGAGGTCGCTGCACTTATGTTGTACCTAACTGACCGGCACCAGCTCACGGAACTAGCTCCCACATCGACCGACCCTGACAGGGGGCATTTTCTCTCCGCGATATTCCATATTGCCGGGGACATACAGTCGGAGATGAAGCGCTTCCATTTTCCTCACCGCTTTTCCCTGAGAAGCGAAGACAGCGCCGGAGTTCAGGGTTTGGCAAAGTCGCTCGTCCTCAGCCGATTGAGCGTGATGAACACCAGACTTGCGCAACGAGGTCCTTACGTACTGGGAACTCGATTTTCCCTTGCGGATTTCTATCTGTGTTTTTGGGTCGCATACCTCGACCGCAAAGCCGTATGCATGCAGCTTCCGTCGATTGCCAAGCTTTACAAAATGGTTCGCGCTCGCGCGACCGCAATTCCGTATCTCGAAGAGACCGAGAGGATGGCAGACGCCTATGCGAAGATGATGAGCCAGAATCCGAGCGGCGTCATTTCCTGAGGGAAGCCCGTCCTGTTGCCTGCTGGAATGCCAAGCGGCGTTAGGGCCTCCCCGATTCCCTACAAGCTATTCATCAGGCATGCTCACGCCATCCGACCTGCTTGTCACTTGGTCAACTGTCAATCTCGTGCTCGGACGCTTCTGACCTAACGACAGATCAAACGAAGCGAAGTTCCTCGGCGGTGACCTTTCCAGAGCGTTGGTCGCGCGCGAGTTCATAGGCAATTTTTTGCCCGTCGTTCAGTCCTCGCAGGCCAGACCGCTGAACTTCGGAAATATGTACATAAACATCTCCTGAACCGTCATCCGGCCCGATTAAGCCGTGACCCTGCTCAGCGTTGAACCACTTGACGGTACCTGTTGCCATGTCGCGTCCTCCGTGTTGAACGCCACCGTTTCCTCGGATTTCATTCATCCACTCGTTTAGGGGCGGTGGTTGCGGGAAGTACCTTTTGTCGCCAACACGGACATCCCGCTCATCTCTCCAAAGAGGAGTTTCCTTCTGACGAGTACGCCCATCACACGGGAGGCGGTCGAGAAGTTCATCTGATCCAGGGGGCCGTCCCCCTTCCAAGGCTTGGTCAGCCAGGTTTTGATTGCGTCGGCGATGTTCATCGGGAGGATGTCATTGCAATTCCGCATTGCTTCGAAGACTTGGCTGATAGGAACGATGCGACCTCCAAAAACAACGATCGGTTCGGCCAATTCGCCCTCCCATTCTTCGAAAGCATACACTGCTTCCCGGAAGGCTTCTTGAAGCGAGATTGGAGCATGTCCTGCATGCAGTTCGGGCAAGGCATTTCCCATGTCTGTCTCCTGCTAGGCTTCTAAGGGCTGCGAAGATTAAACACTACTAATATTATAGACTAACAGGCAATCATGGAAGCCCTTCGCTCCGGAAGGCTATCCTCAAAAAGACAAGTCGTTGTAGCGACTTGTTCTTTTTAACCCCCTGAGCGTTCCAGTCGGACCAGCTTTATAGTGGGCGAGCCCCTGCCCGCGATTTAGGAAATCAGGTTGCGCCCTGCGTTGGAGCAACGAGATCGTCCCGATTTCAGGTGGCTTTATCAAACCGGGGCGAGGAGCGGTTGTGGCTTTGCGTCCTCTAACGCTCAAGCCCCGTGAGCCACCATGAAGCGTTTCCTATCCAGCAAAATTGGGAACCGGGGAAAATATTTTCCTCCAGCAAAGATGATGCGACACATCTTATCTCGATAATATCTATCGTCTTTGTAGTCTTTCCAAAGATGCGAGGGACCATGAGCAACAAAGCAATGCAAATCGAGGCGGACGTGCTTGTCATTGGCGGGGGCCCGGCAGGCTGCTGGGCTGCCTGGAATGCCGCCTCAAATGGCGCAAGCGTAATCCTGATTGAGAAAGGTTACGTCGGCACAAGCGGCGCGACGGCAGCGGGCAACACAACCACGATCTACACGCGTCGGGGCAGCACGGAACGAGCGGCGACCGTCTATCAGAGACTTCGGCTTGGCCATGGCTTCGCCGAGGCCGAACGCATCGAACGCGTGCTTGATCGCACTCTGCAGAACCTCGACCTCCTGGCGGAGTGGGGTTACGACTTCCCGAGCTACGAGGATGGCCGTCCTTACCGCGGAATGCTTCGCGGTCCCGACTACCTTCGGTTCATGCGTCAGAAGCTCATCAAGGCCCGCGTTAAGGTCATCGATCATTGTCCCGTGGAGGAGCTCCTGGTTTCAGACGGAGCGGTCTCGGGGGCGGTCGCCCGCTTTCGTCGCACCGGTGAGGCGCTGGAAATACGATCGGGCGCGGCCGTCATCGCTACCGGCGGGTGCGCATTCCTAAGCGGCGCAATTGGCACCAACAATCTGACGGGCGACGGCTACCTCATGGCGGCCGAAGCGGGCGCGGTGCTTTCGGGAATGGAGTTCTCGGCACAATACGGGATCTCGCCGGCCTATTCGAGCGTAACAAAGGGCGTGGTGTATTTCTGGGGCACCTTCAGCGACGAAGCCGGCAACGTTCTTACGGCACCCGGAGACCGACAGGCCGTCGTGGCAAGTGAACTGATAAAGGGTCCCGTCTACGCCATTCTCGACAAAGCTGACGCTCGCCTCCAGGAAGGTTTCCGCAAGGGGCAGCCGAACATCTTCGTCCCGTTCGACCGGATGGGTATAGACCCCTTTACGCAGCGCTTCCCGATTACCCTTCGGCACGAGGGTACCGTCCGTGGAACCGGTGGCCTGAAGATCGACGACCGATCGACGACCACTGTGCCGGGCCTATTTGCCGCTGGCGACGCGGCCACGCGACAAGGTATGTCCGGCGCGTCGACTGGCGGCGGCGGACCGAATTCGAGCTGGGCAATCGCGACCGGCTCGTGGGCGGGAGAGGACGCCGCCAAGTTCGTGCGTTCTCTCGGTTCGGTCTGGAAGTCGAGACACGTCCGCCCTGCCAACGAGCGAGCGGCAGTTAGTGCCGCCACAGCCAATGGAGATTTGGACGCCGTCCTGGAACAAGCCAAGGAGCAAATCCTGCCGTTGGACGGAGGTTATTTCAGGAGCCACGATAGCCTTTCGGGTGCGGCTCAGAAGCTCTCCGACCTGTGGCACGACACGGCATGGCGCTCCGGTACGGTGGCAAAGGTCCGTGAGGCGGAAGCCTTGATCGCAACGGCACGCTGGGCGACCGAAAGCGCTCTGCTCCGGAAGGAGAGCCGAGGCCTTCAGCGCCGGACCGACTTCCCGGAAACCAACCCTCTCCTGGCTCGCTCGATCGACTCCGGCGGTACCGGCGAAGTCTGGGCGTCTCTCCAATCTCAGCAGCAATTGAGTGCAGCATCATGATTGAAATCGTCAGCGAGGATCGCTGCATCAAGTGCGACCTTTGTGTCGAAGCATGCCCCGACAACGTCTTCGATGCCATACCCAGCGGCATTCCTGTCATCGCGCGTCAATCCGACTGTCAGACGTGCTTTCTCTGCGAGCTCTTCTGCCCGACGGATGCGCTCTACGTCTCGCCACTATCGGAGGCGATCGAGGGCTCGACTGAGAGCGAGCTCGTGGCCCGAGGCGTCATGGGCAGCTTCCGTCGCGAGATGGGTTGGAAAAACGCAAAACCGCGCGGCACTGCGGGCGACATGAGCTACCGGATTTTCGAGACCGGAACGATTACCCCCTAACTGGAGAGACAAATGAGACGGCTTATTTCAACCTTCCTGCTGGCGGCGACCGTCATCTTTGGCGCGGCAACCGCGCACGCGGAGGACGCGCCAGCTACAATCCGCTTCGGCGACGTGGGTTTCGGCTTCGGCACCCCGTTCGGGGTCGGACTGCAGGCCATCGCCGACGCAAAAGGCTTCATTGCCGATGAGTTCAAGGGAACGCCCACAAAGGTCGAGTTCACCTATTTCACCGGAACCGGTCCGGCAATCAACGAGGCCCTCTCGAACGGACAGCTCGATTTCGCATCCTACGGCGCAGTACCGAACATCATCGGCAAGGCAAACGGCCTAGACACGGTGATCCTGGCTTCCTATGGCGGCACGACCATCTTCGGTGCCGCCCGGCCCGACCTCGAGATTAAGACGATCGCTGACTTGAAGGGTAAGAAGGTCGCGATCCAGAAGGCGACAATCATTCACTGGGGCCTCGTCACCGCGCTGAAAAACGCCGGCTTGTCAGAGAAGGACATCACGATTGTCGACCTGAAGAACGCCGACCAGCTCGCCGCTATTGCGGCGAAAAGCGTGGATGCGGTGTTTGGCGCGGACTTCCTGCTGCCGCTGGAGGACAAGGGCGTCGCCAAAATCTTCTACAAGTCCTCGGAAGCCGGCGCATCGGGGGACGGTTTCGGCGCTTTTCTTGTCACCGACAAGTTCCGCAAGGCCTATCCCGAAGCCACCCAGAAGGTGGTGACGGGTTTCGTCAAGGCGGCGCAGTGGCTTGCGGACGACAAGAACCGTGAGGAGGCCTTCAAAATTTGGTCGCGGGCCGGATCGCCGGTCGAGATCATCAGCAAGTCGAATGCGGGCAGTCAGCTCGGTCAGAAATATAATCCCCGTCTCGACGAGTTCTTCGTAGCCCGCTACCGCAGCGCAATTGCCTTTAACCGCGAGCAGAAGCTGATTCGCCGCGACGTCGATCTCGACGCCTGGGTCGACGCCACCTACGTCGACAACGCAGTCAAGACACTGAACCTTCAGTCGCTCTGGCCAGATCGCTCGGCAAGCGGCGTCCTTCAAAACTGATCGGATATCAAATGGCAACGTTCGGAGCTGAAGACGAGTTTTCTGTCGCGCAGGCGGCTCCGAACGTGCGGTTTGCAAAGGTGAAGTCCCTTGTCGGAACCGGTCTACTCGTCCTGGGCTTGCCCCTCGCGCTGCTTACGCTCTGGTGGGCGGCATCAATCAACGGCTTGGTTTCGCCCCAGGTTCTGCCCCAGCCAGACTGGGTCGTTCACACGTTTCTGGACCTACTGGTGAGCGGCGACATTCTTACTGCTGCTGCCGTGAGCTTCCGGCGCATCGCAGAAGGTTTTTTTGTCGGTGCCACGCTCGGGTTTTTCTTTGGCCTTCTCATCGGGAAATCCACGACCGCCGACGCCTACCTCGGACCAACCTTCCGGGCGCTGGCCGCCGTGCCCTCGCTCGGATGGCTCCCGGTCCTGATCTTGCTTCTCGGGATCGAAGAGAGCCTCAAGATCGTAATACTTGCCAAGGCTTGCTTCGTGCCGATGGCCATCAGCACTGCCGAGGGGGCAAGAAACATCCCAGCCGGATTGACGGAGGTCGCACAGGTTCTGGGCCTTCGTAAACGAACCCGGTTCCTCAAGCTGACTATCCCGGCGATGGCTCCGTTCATCGCGAGCGGCGTCCGGCTTTCGCTCAGCCAGGCGTTTATATCGCTTATCGTCGTCGAGATGCTCGCAGGCACCGACGGGCTGGGCTATATGATGGTCTGGGGGCGCACCCTCTTCCAGCTCGATATCGTCATCGTCGGCATGATCGTCGTCGGTGTCGTCGGCTTCGTGTTGGACATCCTCTTAAAGCGGGCCGAGTCTCTCATTATCAAGGGGAGCGGAGATGGCTGAGCGACTTCTTCGAACATCGTTTCCCCGTGGTGCGGTCGTGCCGATGACCGCGGCGGCGATATGGTGGCTTGCCTCTTCCACGGGCCTCCTCTCCGGGCCCATGGCAGTGAGCCCATTGCAGGTTATCCAGACGCCTTTCCTCGACGCTTCGGGGCGCGAACTGTGGGCGGCGCTCTTGGCGAGCATGATGCGGGTTTTCGCGGGCGGCCTCCTCGGAAGCGTGGCTGGCCTTATTCTTGGCTACGTCGCCGGCATGTACCGGGCCGCCGGACTTGGGCTTTCTCCGACAATTCACACGGTTCGTCAGGTCGCATTGTTCGCCTGGATACCGCTGCTCACCGCGTGGTTTGGCAACGGAGAAGGCACGAAGCTCGTTTTCACGGCCCTATCGACATTCTTCCCACTCTTCCTGGCGACCGAGCAAGGTATCCGACAGGTTCCCAAGCCGTTGGTCGAAGTTGCTCAGACGCTGGCTCTTCGCCCGACGACCCGCATCCTCCGCCTCTATCTACCCGCCGCCCTACCGAACATCTACGTAGGCCTGCAGATAGCCGCGCTGTCCGCCTGGATCGGCACCATAGGAGCGGAGTATGCGATCGGAAATGGTCGAGGTCTTGGGAGCTATATCGCAAGCGCCCGCGATCAATTCCGCATGGACATCGTCATCGTCGGAGTCTTCGCCCTGGCCGCAGGCGGGGTGCTTCTCGCCGCTGCCATCCGCCTCGCCAGTTTGAAACTGTCGCCCTGGAACCGAGAAAGATGATGAACGCCCTTTCCATAGAGCATGTGAGCAAGTCCTACGTCCTCGAGGGCGCGTCGCGTCCGGTGCTGAAGGACGTCAACTTCCAGGTCCGGCACAACGAAATCGTCGCGATCGTCGGGGCTTCGGGATGTGGAAAGTCCACGCTGCTCAGGCTGATTGTCGGCCTCGATGACGTTTACCGCGGCTCCATCATACGCGGCGGTCCGGACGGTTCTGCTTCCGCAAAGGTGGGTATGGTGTTCCAGGATCACCGCCTATATCCGTGGCTGACGGTCGAGGGCAACATCGACCTTGCCTTTGACAACACCAATCTTTCCGCGTCGGCCAGACGCCAGCGGGTACGGTACTACCTCGAGCTCGTCGGGCTCGGCGATTACGCCAGAGCGTATCCAAGACAGCTCTCGGGCGGCATGGCCCAACGCGCCGCGATCGCCAGGGCCCTTGCGCAAGAACCTGACATCCTCCTGATGGACGAGCCGTTCGGCGCTCTGGACTCGATTCTGAGGATGCGCCTCCAGGACGAACTGCTATCGATCTGGGAGAGAAACCGCGTCTCGATCGTCATCGTGACCCACGACGTCGAGGAGGCTCTTTACCTCGCCGACCGGGTTTTGGTCATGGAGCCCAATCCCGGAAGAATCCGAGACGTTTTCGAAGTCGGCTTGCCCAGGCCGCGCGACCGAGGCGGGTTCGGGCTTTCGGACTTGAAGAAGCGCTGTCTGTCCACACTGGTCTGAAGCAAGAAGCCAACCTCGCCGCTGATAGCCGTTTTCAGACCGCAGCGACCCGCCCGACGGAATGCGCTGGTCGATTACTAGCTATCATCCTGCGTTCGAAAGACCGCCGCGTTGACGTGCCTGAGCGCGCCATAGCTTGCGCCGGGCATCTGCCGGTTCTAAGTGCCTATACTTGCCGCCGGAAAATTTGGGCCAGTCCAGAGCTAAGCCGGTGCGAACTAGCTCGGCACCCAAATCGCGGCCATCGGGCAGGAAACATTCTGCCACCATGCGGTCGTATGACAGTTCGGGCTTGATCCGAGCGGTCACGGTCTGGCCCTTGCACAATTGAACCAGGGCCAATTTCGACCGCTGGCCCCAAGGATGATCCAGTTCGTGTGCATCTATGCCGGCAAGCCGCAAGCGAATGCTGTTAAACACGATGGTGTCCCCATCGATGACCCAGCAACGGCCCCGCAGGATGGTTTCCATTTGGGGCGACTGGGGCGGCTTGATTCCGATGGCGCGCGACGCCACCTGCTCCCGAAGGATTAGTGGTTGAAACGGTTCCGTCGTCTCACGGGGCAACTGGGGGCGGCCTCTTCCGGCAAACAGCCGCACCAGCATCCGAAGCAGTCCCATTCCCAAAGCTGTCCCCTCGATTCGTAATTGCCTTGAAGCCTAGGGACTGTCGCGACGGCATTCTTGCTTTTCGCTGCCAATCTTTTGTCGGTGAGAGCCATTCACGGTTTTCCTTTTGGAATGACCGCAACGAATGTTGTGCGAGGTTTGTACCAGTTTTGCAGATCGGCCGGGATTTCGCTTTCATCCAATTCTTCGGGCAATTCGCCGCGCTAGGGCTCCCCCATTTAATTGTCGCGCAAACCTTATGGGGCGGATTGGCACACACCACTATGGTGTGATGTGTGCCCTTTGGTTAGCGGTTGTGGCCGCCGTTTTCGCCAGCCTTGCTCTGCGCGCTATGCACTTCGTCGGCGCGGCTGCCGGGAGAAGTGGTCTGGTCGCCAGAGAAGAAACCAGAACCCGTACCGTTGCCGGATACAACGTCGCCGTTGCCCTTGGCAGCAGAGGACTGTTGACCGATGATCGAGCCCTGAGACTTTGAGTTGGTGTTGTAAGAGATAGTGGCGCCTGCAAAGGCGTGAGTGGATGCGAGTAGCGAAATAGCCCCCACAACTGCGAGAATGCACTTCACGATTTCTGTACCCCTGTTTACCCAAGTTTGCGCTGACATTCGCGCGACACCAACGTTACAAGGGATATAAATAACGAGTCCAGAGGTGTTACTTGGCGAAGACAGCCCATAAGTTGTGCCATCATGCCAAAGCTGTGGAGAAGTCCGGCTATCCTTGATAAGTTCTGTATATGGCGTGCATGTTGCTGGAGAGGTATCGAATATTGCTTCGGGAATTTCCCGCCACAACAGAGAGAATGCCGCGCAGTCATGGGAATGACCCGGCGTAACTTACTCCGCGCGGAGACAAATTGCAGTCCAGTATAGCTATCAGCACCGTTAAGACCACGGCGGTCAAGGCGGCAAATGCGACTGCAAATATGAGATTGCGTCCTAGAGACCTGACAATCGAGTGAAGGGCGTTCGGAGAGTCCGCCCCCTTCGCTGAGGAAGCAGAGATGCCAGACACGGTGTGCATTCCGACCGAACTATCACCACTTTTTTGGTCGGGCATTTTGGCCATGCTTGGTCTCCACAGGGTGAAGGTCTCTTTGGCAACTAGCAACCACAGCGCTAAAACCCAACAGGTTCTGGCTTCGCTATGGCCCCGGTGCCGCTCACGATCACCCGAGGCGATGAAAGGCCCGTTCGAGAAGCAAGCGGAGACCAGCGCTTCGCTGGATGCCCTGATTGCTGATCTGACGGCGCGTCGCTCCCAACTTTAGGAACCGAGATGAGCCATCTTTTTTGCTGTCTCAGCCGTCGCTCTAGCCTTCTCCCGCTCCGCCGGGGTGCGCGGGATCAGAAAGGCATCGCTGTGGGTCTCAGTGTCTTGGTCAATGATGACTAGGCAGAAGCTTGCACCTGCTCAGGCGTTCTGTGCCCTCCTCCCAATGTTCACCAGCAGGGCGATGATGACGGTGCCTGCGATGAAGACGAATGCTGCGGCAGCGATGGCCGGACTGATATTCTCCCTGATTGTAGAGAACATCTGACGGGCAAGGGTGCGTTGGTTAGGTCCGGCCACGAACAATGTCAGGACGACCTCGTCCAATGACGTTGCAAACGCAAAAACGGCACCGGAAATGATCCCCGGCATTGCCAGGGGAAGAGTCACGGTTCGTAATACCACGTGGGGCGCTGCTCCCATGCTCGCCGCAGCGTGCTCCAAGCGATGATCGATCCCCTGCAGAGATGCCGTCACGTTGACCACGACAAACGGTATAGCGAGAACCGAATGAGCAATGATGACGCCGAGATACGTATTGGCGAGACCGTACTGGGCGAACATAAGCTGCATCCCTACCCCCAGCACAACCGCTGGGACGACCATGGGCAGCAAGAAGACAGTACGGATGAACCCAAATAGTAACGAAATCTTCTTTCCGCGAAGGCCCAGAGAGCCAATTGTCCCGAGAATAGTAGCGAGGACCGTCGTTCCCGCACCAATAACTAAGCTATTGAGGATCGAGCGGCGCCAGGCGTCCGCCGTGAGAAGTTCGTGAAACCACCGAAAGGAGAAGCTTGGGATCGGGTAGTTGAGGAACACGCTGTTGGTAAAGGCCAACGGCAAGATTGCGATCAAGGGAGCCATCAGAAAGAAAACGACGGCTGCTCCGAAGACTAGCTTTGCGATGGTCAACGGCCTCATGTCCGAGCCTCCTCAGAAGAAAGCCGCAGATAGACGATATAGAGAAGGATCGTCGCTATCAGGAGCACCAAACCGAGTGCGCCTGCCATGCCCCAGTTCGCAGCACCCGTCGCATAGTAGGCAATGACCGAACTGATCATTTGATCCTTGGCACCGCCGATAAGCGCGGGGGTAATGTAGTAACCAAGTGCACTCATGAAGACGAGCAGCGATCCAGAGACAACACCGCGAAGCGAAAGGGGAAGAAGCACAAGGTAGAAGGAGCGGACCGGATTTGCCCCGAGCGATGCGGCCGCAGGCATCAGATTCTTGGGAATACTGATCAGCACACTGAAGATCGGCAGCACCATGAACGGCAACAGCACGTGGGTCATGGCGATCACAACCCCAACCCTGTTGAAGATCAAAGGGATAGGCCCGCTGGTCAAACCAACTGCTTGAAGCGTGGAGTTGATTAGTCCGTTGTCCTGAAGCAGGATGAACCAAGCCGCTGTTCGAACGAGAAGCGATGTCCATAGTGGCAACAGGACTGCGCCCAGCAACAACTGCCTGGTCCAGCCTGTGACTGAGGATGCGACCATTGCGAACGGCATGCCCAGCAGAATGCAGCAAATCGTCACAGTAGCGGCGGTCGTGAGCGTCCGGATCAAGGTATCCCGATTGGCGGACGTTCCTGCTGGAGCACTCGTGATCGATCCATTTACGTCCCGGGTCAAATCCACGGCGGCAAGAAGGTTGCGGTCCGTTATTGGAGAACTTGCTGCGTCTTGGATCGCAATCCAGAATGCAGGATCACTCCAGCGATTATCGATCGTCGTAAGGTCGCTAATGTTGGGGTCGGATGAAACGGCGGATTTTGTCTTACTCATCAGGGTGCGGAAGCCTGATTTGGCGCTGTTCAATCGCCGAACGAGGTCACCAAAAAGCTCGTCGTCCTGGATGCCGCGGATGTCGGCTGCAAAAGCCTTTTGAGCGTCAGCTGGAGGAGCGCTCGCCCTGTCCCACCCCTTCAATGCAGAGGCGACCGTTGGCAGAGCACGAGATGCGACGGGGTCGGATACTGCCGACTTCATCATGGTCGCGAGCGGCGCGACGAAGAAGAAGACGAGAAAGAGTGCCAGCGGCGCTACCAACAATAACGATGCGGCTTGTTTCCAGAGCCAGGTGTCCTTCATGCCACGATCCAGCATTGTTCTGGAGAGAAGGAAGCGACAACCTCATCGCCAACGCTCAGTGGCGAGGATTTACGGTTCGCCTTGACGATCAAGTCTTTCCCTTGGTTGCGAATGCGCACCTGCAGATGGTCGCCATGATAGACAATATCGGCGACCGTGGCGCTCAGGCGATTGCTGCCCGGCGCATCGGAATTGATCTCGACACGCTCGGGTCTGACCGAAACCTTGACCGGTTTGCCCACGTCGGCGATCGTCGAGGTTCGGACCTCGATATTTGCGCCGCTTTCGAGATGGACGCCCAAGACACCATTTCCGGCACTCTTGACCTTGCCCGTTAGAAGGTTCGTTTCCCCGATGAATTCAGCAACGAACTGCGTCTGTGGGTTATCGTAAATTTGTGCGGGCGTTCCGATCTGTTCGATTTTCCCGTGATTGAAGATTGCAATCCGATCGGACATGGTCAGCGCCTCCGTCTGATCGTGAGTGACAAAGACGATCGTCAAACCGAGCCTTCGGTGGATGTCACGGATGTCGAGCTGCATTTGCTCGCGAAGCTTCTTGTCAAGAGCACCGAGGGGCTCGTCCATCAAGACGACTTCAGGTTCGAATACCAACGAACGCGCCAGGGCCACGCGCTGTTGCTGTCCCCCGGACAGCTGGATCGGTTTCCGATCCTGAAACGCGCCCAACTGCACCATATCGAGCGCCTTCCCCACCCTCTCCACGATCTCAGATCTGGAGACACCCCTCATTTTCAGGGGAAACGAGACATTTTCTGCAACGGTCATGTGGGGAAACAGGGCGTAGTTTTGAAAAACAACGCCCATATTGCGCTTGTAAGGCGGCAGGCCGTCGACACGCTTCCCGCCAACAGATATCGCGCCGCTGGTCGGCTTCTCGAAGCCCGCAAGCATCATGAGCAAAGTCGTTTTGCCCGAGCCAGAGGGGCCCAGCATGCTGACAAACTCGCCCTTTGCAATCGCGAGGTCGAGATTGTCGACGACGGTCATGATCCCGAAGGATTTGCTGACTTTTTCGAATTGAATGAAGGCGTTTGTCATGTAAGCCGACTCTTCTCTAACGCGAACTGCTGAAACAGCCGTTCGACAAGGGGCCTCCGAGGAGGCCCCGCACTAATAGTTACTGACCGAGCCAAGCGTTGAATCGCTGGGTCAGTTCCTCAGAGTTATCCGTCCAGAAGTCGACATCCAAGGGAATTGCGCCCTTAAGGTTTTCTTCCGAGGTCGGGGATTCCTTCTGGTACTTCTCTGGCACGAGCTTGGAGGCGCCAAGATTTGGCAGGCCGTAAGCAATGTATTCGGGCAACTTGGCCTGGTTTTCGGCTTTGCTTGCGTAGGCAATGAAGTCCATGCCCGCGTCCTTGTTGGGAGCATCCTTCAGAATGACCCAGCTATCGATAGCGTAAACGCTGCCTGGGAACACGAAGCCGAAATGCTTGCCTTCGGAGCGGTTGATGCCGGTGATACGACCATTGTAGGCTGCTGTCATAACTACCTGGCCGGAAGACAGGAGCTGGAGGGGTTGCGCACCTGCATCCCACCAGACGATGTCTTTCTTCAGCTCGTCGAGCTTCTTGAACGCACGGTCGACTCCGCCTTCGGCGCTGAGGACCTTATAGACCTCGTTAGCCGGAACACCGTCCGCCATCAGTGCGAATTCGAGCGCATATTTCGGCCCCTTGCGAAAACCACGCTTGCCTGGGAATTTTTTGGTATCCCAAAAGTCCGCCCACGTCTGAGGTGCTTCCTTAAGCTTGTCAGCGTCGTAAGAAAGACCAGTTGACCAAACAATGTTACCAACACCGCAATCACTGACGGCTGCTGGCAGGAAGGTCTCCTTACCTCCAAGCTTCTGCCAGTCGATCTTTTCGTAGATGCCGTCCGCGCAACCAAGAGCCAATTCCTCGGACTCTACTTCGACAACGTCCCAGTTCGGCGTTCCAGCCTTAACCTTGGCCTGGAGAACACCGTACCCGCCATCCCAGCTCTCATCGAGAACCGGCTTGCCGGACTCCTTTGCATATGGTTCGAAGAAAATTTTGCGCTGTGCATCTTGGAAATTTCCACCCCAGGACACAACTGTGAGATCACGAGCTTGGGCGGCGAGGACGCCAGTCACCAATACCGTTGACGCAATGAGCGAGACTTTCAGGAGTTTCATCGGCGTTCCCTTTTGTTGGTTTGAACCTCGAACAGGAAACCACGTTTTGCCACTTTTGGAAGTGAGCCCTGGGGGCTTGGTGACTATTCTCACCGCTGGTGATCGCTGCTAAGAGGGTTAATACGTGGGCGGGGTGATGGCGCTTAGAATTTCACTCTCCCCATCGTGGACATTCCTGAATCGATGTGGAAGACGGCTGTCAAAATAGTAACCATCGCCCGGGCGCAAAATTTTCTGCTGTCCGCCCACGGTAACCTCAACTGCTCCCGACAGGAGCATGCCTGCTTCCTGGGCCGCATGGGTGAACGCTTCGCCAGAATCTGCCCCGACCGCGTAACGCTCGTGGAGCATTAGAAGC
Source organism: Rhizobium sp. 42MFCr.1 (assembly GCF_000377185.1). Classification (NCBI taxonomy): domain Bacteria; kingdom Pseudomonadati; phylum Pseudomonadota; class Alphaproteobacteria; order Hyphomicrobiales; family Rhizobiaceae; genus Rhizobium; species Rhizobium sp. 42MFCr.1. The sequence goes on along the minus strand of NZ_KB897860.1, from coordinate 3,924 downwards.
TGCCGGTTGGGATGATCGAGGCCAATCACTCGATATGAGATCGTATCGACCTTGCCAATTTCTACGAGATCTTGGGACGTGTAGAATGGGGTATACGGTAGGCTAGACTGCAAATCCGAGAAGAAACCCGGCAGCGTGGTACCCAGCGCGTCCAAGACGGCACTCAGCGTGTCGATCGAGGGACTCATCCGATCCCGCTCAATGAGGGATATCGTCGAGTGTGAGATCCCCGACCGTGCTGCAAGTTCTCTGACACCCAAATCGCGACGACGACGTAGCTCTCTGAGCTTCACCCCAATTTTTGGCATGCGATTTCCCTTTAGAATATGCGCCTTCGCTAGCATGGCATTGGTGAGCACGCACGCCTATCCACAATGCGTGCAGTCCGCGAGCCGTGGTGAAAATACTGAACACCTGTCTAGTGGGCAATTGTCTGAGTGGCTTCAGTACGGGATGCTTCGTTCCAGCACGCACATAGGAGAACCTCATGACATCGCGGCTCGACGCCCTGAAAGGCAAATTTACACGGATCAAGGAACCGAAGCGCGACGCAGTTTCCGACACTGCTTCGATTGAAAAGACGGTTAAGGAGATCATCGCTAGCGTACGTGAGCGGGGCGACGCCGCAGTGCGTGAATACTCGGTGGCGTTCGACAAGGCCGACGTCGCGAACTTCGAGGTTACCGAGGAAGAGAAGCTGAAGGCCATCGCCGATCTCGACCCGCAAACCCGCGAAGACACTGAGTTCGCCATTGCAAACGTCCGTCGGTTCGCGGAAGCTCAACTCGGAACCATCCTGCCACTCGAAATCGAAAGCCTGCCGGGCCTACACCTTGGCCACCGCGTCATTCCGATCGAGATCGTGGGCTGCTATGTTCCGGGGGGGCGTTACCCCCTCCTCTCGGCACCGGTCATGACCATTGTCCCGGCCAAGGTCGCTGGTTGTGACCAGGTAATCGCATGCCTTCCGCCGAATGCTCATCCCGCAATGATCGCAGGCTGCCATCTCGCTGGCGCGGACCGCATCTTCCGGGTCGGTGGAGCCCAAGCGATTGCGGCTATGGCGTACGGTACAGAAACGATCCCCGCAGTCGACAAGATCGTTGGCCCGGGCAACGCTTTCGTCAACGAGGCGAAGCGCCAAGTATTCGGTCAGGTCGGCATCGATCAGCTCGCTGGCCCGAGTGAAATCTTCATCGTTGCCGATGAGACGGCCAATCCTGCAACCCTCGCAACTGACATGCTGGCCCAGGCAGAGCACGACGTACGCACCCGCGTCGGCCTTGTTACAACCGACCGCAAGCTTGCAGAAGAAACAATCAAGGAAGTAGAGAAGCAGCTTCAAACTCTCTCGACAGCTCCTGTCGCCAGCGTTGCCTGGAAGGATTACGGTGAGGTCACCGTTGTCGATGATGAAGAAACCATGATCGCCTACTCGGATTACATCGCGACGGAGCACCTTCAGGTCCATACCCGTGATGCAAAAGCGACCGCTAAGAAGCTGCGCAACTACGGCTCCCTCTTCATTGGCGAACTGGCCAGCGTCGTCTACTCCGACAAGTGCTGCGGAACAAACCACACGTTGCCTACGATGGCCGCAGGCCGTTACACCGGCGGCCTCTGGGTTGGCTCCTATGTAAAGATCGCCACGCACCAGTGGCTGGATGAGCGCGGTGTTGCAGCAGTCGCCCCCGCGGCCGTTCGGCAGAGTGCCACAGAAAAGCTCGAAGGCCACCGCCGCGCGGCAGCGCTTCGCCTAAGTCCCCAGCAGCTTGCCGCAGCAACTAGGCAAGCTGATTAGGGCTGATCGCGATAATCAAATTTTGCGGCAGTGGGAGGCCGCCCGGCAAACGAAACCGGGCGACCTTTTCTTCTGAGCGAGCGCCTCATTGAATTCTGCAGTAATCGACCGCCGTCTGCGATGACATCGCGATACCGTGGCATACAGCAAGAAGCACTTAACCGAGAGAAACGTCGTAGGCAGCCACGTTGTCTTGCACGTCCCGAAGCCCTTTATAGGAAGCATGACGAAGCTTCCCGTCATCCGTCGAGGCTCGGTATTCGATCTCTGCGATAAGTGTCGGCCGGACCCAGACCAGATTTTTACGGGTGCCACTGCAAGCGACCGGCAATCTTTCCGTGACTATGCCTCCAGCAAGTCGGGTCGAGGCACTTGCCACCAGTGTGTCCACGCGAACTGACCGAACCGTGCAATCACGTAGACGACAACCGCGGTCGCAATGAGCAATTCGAAGACCGCCAGCCCGTGGGTTTGGTCGATTAGCTTCTGACGGATTTGCCAGACCTCTAGCTGATCGGCCGTCTTGAAAAGCGCCGTCGCCCCGATGACCAAGGGGAAAGTGTAAGCCGAAAACCCGGGCGAGAACGGGAGCGCAAGCAATCGTACGAACGCGACATACACAATGGCAGTCATCAGCACCGAGATTCCCATCAGCAGAATAACTGGCAATGGTTGTGGGTCGTCGACCAACGACAAATATCCTGTCAGCGACAGGCTGGCCGGGGCCGCGAGGACCGCCAGCGTCGGCATAGCTGTAACCGCAACGTTCTCCGCAAAGATGAACCTGTAAAACATTACCGGCAGCATCAGCGCGTAGATAACCATCCCGAAATACAACGCAGTAACCGCCAACAAGAACAAAGGGCCTTCGTGGGGACCTCGATAGGACACGGCGGCAACAATGACGCCGACCGGGGGAATAAACCAGCTGGGCACCATATGCGGCAGTTCGAACCGAACCGCCATTCTGTTTCTGGCAAACAATGCCAGGAAGACAACATGCATGCATAGCCCAAATAACCATAGCAACGCCCCGGCCAGATGACTGGACTGCCAGAGACTTATCGAGACAAGCATCCAAGCCATTGCATAGGTAGCAACTACACCGCCCACCACGGGATTGGCGAGGTCGCGGGAAAGCGTTTTCGGGTGAAGGACGAACCGCACGCTCAGCAGGATGAGCAGAAACGCAGCAATCACGGCACCGGTTTCGGCAAGCCCAACGCCAGGAAGCAGATTTTCCCACGACAAGCCAAGGCTCGCGATCCCAAGCGCCAGCCCTGCTACCGGCGTTGGAAAGCTTCGTATTCGTTCTCTTAGGTTTTTGAATCCATTTGCGGGCATTGTTTTGCCGCCGCTCTTGGTTGGCGCAGCCTGAGCGCAGCAATCGTAACGGTTGAGCCTATACTCTGCAAGACCTGGCGATGACGTCCGCTATGCGGCCAAGAGCGTACATTGCAACTGAAATGACGTCAGCGGAAATAGCCAACCTTCAGGGCACGAATTGCTACGGCTGATCACCTCTTCGCCAAAGTCGAACGGTGGCTTGCAGTCGCAGGTCACGAGCGTCCCCCTGCCCTTGCCAGCGACCGTGCGATGTCGACGATATCGTCGCGGCCAGCGGTTGGGTCTTCCTTGTTCCAGGCGATCCCAAGCCCGATCCTAAAGTCGATCCCGCTTACCTTCTTCAGTTCAAAGCCGCGATTGGGAAGATCAAGCGTCCATTCCGGGGCAAAGCCGATGCCAAGCCCGGCAGAGACCAGCGACACCAGCGCATAGGTGTCATCGCAGCTGAAGGCAATGTTGGCGGTGAGGTCGTATTCGGCGAACTTCTCATCGAAGTATCGTTCCGAAAAGGACAGGTTCTGCCGGTTGAAGGCGATGATCTTCTGAGTGCGCAGATCGTCGATGCTGATCTCCTCCCTGGCTGCCAGCGGATTGGCATGACCAACCGCCAGGTAGTAGCGTTCATGCGCAAGCGAGACGAAGCGCAAGGAGCCGATGTTTTCCACCGGGCGGATGAAGCCCAGATTGAGCTGGCCGGTCTCCAGGCCACGGATGATCTCGCCGGTATTGCCCGACGCGATGTGGATGCGGACATCGGGATACTTGCGGGCGATCTT
>NZ_KB897859.1:0-48528 GCF_000377185.1 Rhizobium sp. 42MFCr.1 | reverse complement strand
GGAGCCGAACATCACTCTGTGACCGAAGCCAACGCATCAGGTCACGCATTGGAGATTGGTTCGAGAACCGAAGGGCGAGGAACCACCTGTCCAGCGGAAGCACGAGATTTAGCCGATCGGCGAAAACGTCGATCAACACGAAACCGAACCCAAGGAAAAGCTGCCAGTTGAAGGCGTTTTGCCCCTTGTGTTCTTTCATTGGAGTCGATCATGCTGACACTGTACTACGCGCCGCATACCTGCGCGCTCGCAAGCCTCATTGCGTTGGAGGAGTCCGGCCTGCAGTTCAAAACGAAGAAGCTGAACTTCGCCGAAGCGGAGCAGCGTTCTCCCGAGTACCTGGCGATCAATCCCAAGGGCAGGGTTCCCGCTCTGGTGACGGATCGCGGCATCGTTACCGAAACGCCGGCAATCCTCGCCTATATCGCTCAGGTCGCCTCCGCCGCGCAATTGGCCCCGCTTGATCCTTTCGAGTTCGCTCGCATGCAGGCCTTCAACAATTATCTTTGCTCGACCGTGCATGTGAACCACGCGCACGGCCGCCGGGGCAGTCGGTGGGCCGATGATCCGACAGCCCATGAAGCGATGAAGGCGAAGGTGCCGCAAACCATGGCCGAATGCTTCGAGATCATCGAGGCGAAGATGCTGGAGGGCCCCTGGGTCATGGGCGAGTACTATTCGGTCGCCGATCCCTACCTCTTTGTCATGACCGGCTGGCTGCGGTCCGATGGCGTCGATCCGGCCCGCTTCCGGAAAGCGACGGCGCACTATGCGCAGATGATGGAGCGCGCGGCCGTGCTGCGGGCATTGGAACGCGAACAGGCCTAAACAGACGTCGCCCGGCCGCCGGGCACATCAGCCATGAAAATTCGCGGCAAGCCGCCTTGGCGCGCGGAACCGCCACGCACCGATCAGCCGTTCCTTCAGTTCGGCGTCGCTGATCATCGCGGCGTGCAGGGGCATATACGGCCAGCCGATATAGTGGGGTGTCTGATAGTAGATCTCGGGCGCCATCTCGATCAGCCGTTCCTTGTCGTCGATCGAGATGCAGAGCACGATGGTCTCGTTGTTCTTGACCGTCGCGAATGATTTGCCGCCGACTTTCAGCGCCGGGTTACCGTAGGACGTGCTCTCCTCGACGTCAGGCAGATTGGCTTCCGCCGAAAGACGCATGAGGCGCGCAAAGATCGTATCGACACTGGTCATGTGAGCCCGCTCGAAACTGAAGCGGGCCAAGACTAGCAGATTTTACCGGGCTATGCGCACTTTGCGAGCTGTAGCGGTTCCTGCTCGGGCGCGCGTGGTTGCGGGCCGAGCGGCAGGTCTGCCAACGCCGTCGGTGACATGCGGGCCAGATCGGGATGGTAGAGCGGATCCCGCTTGCTGTCCGCGCTGTAGGGCGGTTCGATTGTTTCCACGCTCAAGAAAAACTTTAGTATTTGCATGGCGCGCCTCGCTTCCTTCCAGAATGGCGAACGGAGCATCTGCTCAACACAGGCGGATTATCGCGGGCGGCCAGCCAGGTTTCAATTGAGATTACGAATCTCTCGGTATAGAAAAACTATATGAGAATCCTGAGCTCGGTTCACTTGAACGGATTGCGCGCGCTCGAGGCTGTCGGCCGGCTTGGCTCCCTACAGGCCGCCGCAGAGGAACTGGGCGTCTCCATCGGCGCTGTCAGCCAACAGGTCATCAAGGCCGAAGCGCAGCTCGACCACGTGATCTTCGAGCGCACGCCAAAAGGCATGGTCGCGACTGAGGCGGGCACGCGCCTGCTAGCCGGCCTGACCGAGGGCTTCAATGCGCTGTCGCAGGCCGTCGCGACGACGCAGCGGCGGGACGACAGCATTCTGACGATCTCTGTGGCGCCGGTCTTTGCCGCGCGCTGGCTTGTCTATCGGCTCGATCGCTTTGCCGAACGGCATCCTGAGATCAGCCTGCGGATGGATGCCACCACCCGGCTCGTCAATCCGGCGCTCTGCGATGTCGATGTCGGCATCCGCGTCGGCAACGGTCAGTGGCCGGACGTGAAGGCCGAACTGCTGCTGCTGCAGCAGGTCTTCCCGGTCTGCTCGCCCGCTATGGCGGCGCGACTGCACGAGCACGCCGATATACTGTCGCTGCCGGCGGTCATCGACGGTCGCGCCATGTTCACTTGGGAAGTGTGGATGCGCGAGGCCGGATTGTCGGGCGCGACGCTCGAGACGCGCCACGTCTTCAACGATGCCTCGCTCTGCCTCGATGCGGCTATCGCAGGGCAGGGCGTCATGCTCGCCTGGCAGACGCTCGCGGACTTTGCCCTGCAGCAGGGGCAGCTGGTTGCGCCTTTCGGCATTCGCGCGAAAACCGGCTTCGGCCACTATTTCGTAACGGCCGAAGGCGCGCGCGAACCCAAGAAGGTGAAGGATTTCAAGGCCTGGATCCGCGAGGAAATGGCCAGCACCCTCAAGCTCTTTCCCTGATCAAACCGGTTCCTGCGACCGCGTCGCCTGCATTGCGATATAGGCCGGCCGTGACTGGCAGCGCTTGATCCAGGCGCTGACATTGGGATGGGCGTCGAACAGCGCCTGTTCCGTCTGCGCGTAGCGAAGAACTTCCGCGATATTGAGATCAGCTGCGGTGAAGCGGTTGCCGACAACGTATTCGTTGGTCGCCAGATGCTTGTCGAGCGTCGCGAACGCCTTCTTCAGCGATCGGACGGCGACGCTGATCGTTGCCTTGCCCTCGTCGCTGTTTTGCTTCTCGTCGTCGTAGACATAGACGATCTTCACCGTATGCGGATCAACCTCGGTGGCCGCCCAAATGGTCCACATCGCCATCAAACCGTCTTCCGCGACGGTTTGGCCGGCCAGCGGTCCGCCATGCTTGCGGGCGAGGTAAAGGGTAATGGCAAGCGACTCGTGCATCACGAGGTCGTCGTCCTTGATGCTGGGGATCAGCGCCATCGGATTGACCGCCAGGAAATCAGGCGACAACGTATTGATAGGCGCATCGGCGGCAAGCGGATTGGCAAGTCGCCTTGCCTGAATGACCCGCAGGGACTCGAATTCGAGACCCAGTTCCTCAGCCATCCAGTAAACGCGCGAGGCGCGCGAGCGATAAACTCCGTAAATTGTCAGCATCTCGATGTACCCCTTGTTCGGCTGGGCGCAGGGTAGGAGCCGAAGCGTCGCAGCGGAAGCCGCCAAGCCTTATGAATCGATGAAAGCTTTTGATGCTTTTCAGGAGATGCGGTTGCGCTCGACCGTCAGCTGCGCAAAGCGCGAGGAGCCTGTAGTCGCCAGTTCGCCCGACACCTTCCTGTCCCATTCGAAACCGAGGATGGCACCACCGGGCGTTTCCTGAAACACGTTGTCGGTGATGATGGCCGCACCTGCACCTTCCGCCACCGAGACCGCACAGCCGATCGGGGCCTTGCGGATGATATTTCCGGTCACGACGAGGTTGCGCAGATAGGGTCCCCAGCCGAGCTGCATGCCCCAGCGTGGCGCACCTTCGATGATGTTGCCGGAGACCAGTGTGTCCGCCTCGGCGGCAATGCCGATGCCGAAGCCGACCTCGTGCTCGTAGGGACCCTTGAGCGTCAGGTTACGCACGACGTTGCCGGTAACGCTCGCCAGCCTGCCGCCCTGGTCGAAATTGGCGATCGAGATGCCGTTCGCCGCACCGTCCACCATGTTGTTGGACACGACAGCGCCCACAAACTCAAACTCGACATAAACAGCCGTCTCGCCCGAGCGCTGGCATTGGTTGCCGGTGATCTGGATATCCGAGGCCGAATTGGCGCGGATGGCGGTAAATGCGCAGTCCGACACGTGATTGTTTGCGACCATGACGTTGTCAGCGCGGAAGATATTGATGCCGTTGCCGTTTTGGCCGGTGCCGCCGTCATTGGCCTTGATCCGGTAGATGCGGTTGCCGTTGACGACGCTGTTATCAGCCGCCTTCGTCCAGCGATGCACGAGAATACCGCCATTGCCGCAGTCGAAGACCTCGTTGCCGGTGATCGAAAGCGCGTCGGATTCGACGGCGTAGATGCCGGATTGGCCGGAGCCCGATATGCGGCTGCCCGTGATCCGGCCGCCGCATCGCTCCAGTCGAACGGCATGTTTGCGGCTGTTGGCGATCTCGCAATTGTCGATGATTACCTTGGCGACGCCGGTGAATTGCAGCAGCCCGCCAGTATCATCACCGAGCGAGCGATTCTGCCCGTCGATGATGATGTTCGAGAGTTCGATGTGCTTGACCTTCTCAGCGCTGAAGAGGTTACCACCGCCGGTGTAGACGATGCGCGATACGCCGGGAACGCCGGTGATGCGCGTATTCTCCCGCAGCACGAGATTGGAAGCCTTGTAGGTGCCTGGTGGCAGGAAAACCGGTGCGTTCTCCGCCGCCGCTTGGTCGATCATCTTCTGCAGGCTGACGCGCTTGCGGTCCGGCGCGCCTGGCGTTGGCTGGTAATCTGCCGCGTCAATCGCGCCGCGCAGGCCACCATCGCGCGTAGTCGCGAAGCTGCGCGATGCCATCAGCGCAAAGGCGGATGCTCCCGCAAGACGGAGCAGGTCACGACGGGAGGTTAACGGACTTTCCTTCATTTCGACCGCCTTGCAGGAAACGTGCCGGCGCGCCTGTTTCATTTTGGTACAGATAGGCATCTTCCCGTCGCCCACTGGCCCTTCCGTCCTTTCCCGCTATCTTTGCAGGCATGAGACCAGATGCATTGCTCTATCCCGCCCCCGAGGGGCTCTATTGTCCCGAGGGACGATTCTATGTGGATCCCGTGCGGCCGGTCGAGCGAGCCCTAATCACCCACGGTCATTCCGATCACGCGCGGCCCGGCCATGCAAACGTGCTTGCGACACGCCAGACGCTCGACATCATGCAGATCCGCTATGGCGATGGATTCTGCGCAAGCGAACAGGCTGCCGCTTTCGGCGAGGAGATCCTGATCAACGGCGTAAAGGTCAGCTTTCATCCGGCTGGCCACGTGCTCGGCTCGGCGCAGATCGCCATCGAGAAGAACGGTACCCGCATCGTCGTTTCGGGCGACTACAAGCGGCGGGCGGACCCGACATGCGCGGCCTACGTGCCGGTGCCTTGCGACGTCTTCATCACCGAGGCCACCTTCGGACTGCCGGTCTTTCATCACCCCGATCCGGTCGATGAGATGGGCAAGCTTTATGCCTCGCTGCGGCAATTTCCGGAGCGTACGCACCTGATCGGCGCCTATGCGCTCGGCAAAGCGCAGCGCGTCATCCGCCTGCTGCACGATACCGGCTACGATCAGCCGATCTATATCCACGGCGCGATGGAGAGGCTGTGCGACTACTACATGGAACAGGGCATTGAGCTCGGTGAGCTTTGCCCGGCGACCATCGAAAGTCGCGACAAGTCAGCCTTCAAGGGAGCCATTGTCGTCGGCCCGTCCTCCGCCTTTGCCGATCGCTGGGCACGACGCTTCAACGAGCCTTTGCCGGCATTTGCATCGGGCTGGATGATGGTGCGTCAGCGCGCCAAGCAGCAGGGCGTCGAGCTGCCGCTAGTCATCTCCGACCATTGCGATTGGCCGGAACTGACGGAGACGATCAGTGATCTGCGCCCCGAGGAAGTGTGGGTGACGCATGGTCGCGAGGAGGCGCTGGTTCGCTGGTGCCAGTTGCAGGGCATCAAGGCCCGGCCGCTGCACCTGGTCGGTTATGAAGACGAGGCCGACTGATGAAAGCATTCGCCGACCTTCTCGACCGCCTCGTGCTCACCCCCAGCCGCAACGGCAAGCTGAAACTGCTCTCCGACTACTTCCGCGACACCCCGGATCCGGATCGCGGCTACGGGCTTGCCGCCATCGCCGGCACGCTTGAAGTGCGCAACGTCAAGCCGGCCATGCTGCGCGAGCTGGTGCTGGAGCGGATGGATGAAGTGCTCTTCCGCTATTCCTATGATTATGTCGGCGATCTCGCCGAGACGATCTCCCTTGTCTGGGACGCCGAGAAGGACATCGAACGGTCAGCACTTGCCCAGCCGCGGCTTGGCGATGTCGTCAGGCAGATGAACGCGCTTGGGCGCACCGAGGTTCGCAGCTTCGTGCGCGACCTGCTCGATCGGCTGGACACATCAGGTCGCTTCGCCTTCATCAAGCTTGCGACCGGGGCGCTCCGCATCGGGGTCTCGTCTCGTCTGGCGAAACAGGCGCTCGCCGATATGGGCGGCCGCGATGTGACCGAAATCGAGACGCTCTGGCATGGTCTGCAGCCGCCCTACGAACCGCTGTTTCGCTGGCTGGAAGGGCAGGGCGACAAGCCGGTGCTGGCAACGCCTGCAATCTTCCATTCCGTCATGCTCGCCAATCCGGTCGAGGAGGGCGATCTCGATCAGCTCGAGCCGGCCGAATACGCCGCCGAGTGGAAATGGGACGGCATTCGCGTACAGCTGTCGCGCTCCGGCGACACGCGCAAGATCTATTCGCGTTCCGGCGACGATATCTCGGGCGCGTTTCCCGATATCGTCGATTCGATCAACTTCGACGGGGTGATGGACGGTGAACTCCTCGTTGGCGGAACCACCCGTTCGAACAGCCCGACGCGTACCTTCTCCGATCTGCAGCAACGCCTGAACCGCAAGACGGTGACGATGAAGATGCTTGACGAGTATCCGGCCTTCATCCGTGCCTATGACCTCCTGTTCGATCGGGAGGAGGACGTGCGCGGGCGCTCCTATGTCGATCGCCGCGCGCGTCTTGCGGAGGTCATCGATCATGCGCCGCACGACCGTTTCGATCTTTCGCCCCTGGTCGAGTTCTCGTCGTGGGATGAACTGGATCAACTGCGGTCGTCACCGCCGGATCCTGTCATCGAAGGGGTGATGATCAAACGCCGCGACAGTGTCTATCAGGCCGGGCGGCTGAAGGGTCCGTGGTTCAAGTGGAAGCGCAATCCCTATAACGTCGACGCCGTGCTGATGTATGCGCAGCGCGGCCATGGCAAGCGCTCCAGCTATTACTCGGATTTCACCTTCGGCGTCTGGACCGAGACGCCGGAGGGAGAACAGCTGGTGCCTGTCGGCAAGGCCTATTTCGGCTTCACCGATGCCGAGTTGGAATTGCTGGATAAGTTCGTGCGCAACAACACGACGGAGCGCTTCGGTCCGGTGCGGGCCGTCAGGGCGGACAAGGATTTCGGCTTCGTCGTGGAAGTTGCCTTCGAAGGCATCAATCGCTCCACCCGCCACAAGTCAGGTGTTGCGATGCGCTTTCCGCGGATCTCCCGCCTGCGGCCCGATAAGCCGTCCTACGAGGCGGACCGCCTTCAGACGCTGGTCGCCATGATCGATGCCAAGGGCGAGCAGTAGGTTTTCTGACGCAAAACGCCGCAGGGCCACCGTTTCAACACAACGTGTGTTGGCGGTCGCACGCTTCCGGTGCAATTTTCGAATCGCCGGGAACCATGGAAGTGTGAAATGACGTCAGACGAAGGTAATTCTTTTCTCCGCCAGCGCCGCACGGTTCTTGCAGGCCTGGCTGGAGCCCTCCTGCTCCCGCGCATCGCAAGCGCATTCGACGTTCCGGAGGTGCCGAGGCTGATCGATCACGATTATGCAAAGGTCCGCAAGCGCTTCCATACCAAGCTCTTGCAGAAGGGGCCGGCTCCCGACAAGTACGAACCGCTCGACGCTCCGCCGGAAGGCGAGAAGATCTTCTATCGTTCGGGTTACGGCGGCGAATTGGAGTTGGTCGCCTGGGTTTCCAGATACAAGCGCGGCAGCAAGCCGAAGCCGGGCGTGCTGTTCCTGCATGGCGGCAACGCGATGGGGCTTGGGCATTGGGTCCTGCTCAAGGCCTATGTCGATGCCGGATTCGTGGTGATGATGCCGTCGCTGCGCGGCGAGAACGGCCAGATGGGCAATTTCTCGGGCTTCTACGACGAGGTCGACGACGTGCTCTCGGCGGCCGACCGGCTGCAACACCTTCCGGGCGTCGATGCCGATCGCCTGTTCATTGCCGGCCACAGTGTCGGCGGCACGCTGACCATGCTTGCGGCGATGAGCAGCCACAAGTTTCGTGCGGCGGCGCCGATCTCCGGCAATCCGGATGCTTTCCGTTTCTTCAATCGCTACCCGCAGGACATTCGCTTCGACGACAGCAACGCCCACGAATTCGAGGTCCGCAGCGCGCTCTGCTATGCCAAGAGCTTCAAGTGCCCCGTCCGCGTTGTTCACGGTACCGAAGAGGCACATTTCAACGACCGCGCCGGTCTGCTTGCCAGTCGCGCTCGCTCCGGCGGTGTCCGCATCGAAACTGATACGGTGACCGGCAACCATACGTCGGCGCTGCCGGCGGAAATCGAGCAGAGCATACGGTTCTTCCACGGCGTCGCGGCCTGATCGCGGTCTGACATCCATGCGAGGCTGACCGGGTGACCAGCCTCGCGCCAGCCGCAGGTGTCATCCTCGCCGCAGCCATACGTCTCGCTGTTGTCGATGAGGGTGTTTTATGACTGTTCTCAGCCGGGTGTCGCCATTTGCCGGGCTTGCGGCCGCTGCTCTTTGCCTGAGCGGCTGCAACATCCTTGTCCCGGATACCGGTGCCACCGATCCCGCCCGCTTTGTGCAGGAAACGTCGCCTGTTTTTTATAACGGTGTGGATCCGATGCGCGTGAAGCCGCTGGAAACGCCGGTCCCGCAGAGGCCGGGTGTGCCGCCGACAATCTATAACCAGACCTATGGTATCCCAGGCGCGAATTTCAGCCGGACCTACGGCCTGCCGGTCACCAATCCGGTGAATGGCGCGATGTATGGCCAGGTGCGCGATACCGACTTTACGCTGCCGGCCATACCGGTCAGCCGCATCGATCCGCAATATCTGCGGCAGGAGGTCGACTATCCGACCAACGAGAAGCCCGGCACGATCATCGTCGACACGAAAACCAAGCACCTTTATTTCGTCGAGCCGGGCGGCAAGGCGATGCGCTACGGCGTCGGCCTCGGCCGTGACGGCTACGCATGGTCCGGCCGCGGCGTCATCCAGTGGAAGCAGAAGTGGCCGCGCTGGACGCCGCCTGCCGAAATGGTCTCTCGCCAGCCGGATGTCCGGGCCTTCTCTGCGGAGAACGGCGGAATGAATCCGGGCCTCGGCAACCCGCTCGGCGCGCGCGCGCTTTACATCTTCAAGGACGGGCAGGATACACTCTACCGCATCCACGGCACGCCGGATTGGCAGTCGGTCGGAAAGGCCACGTCGTCGGGATGCGTGCGCATGCTGAACCAGGATGTGGTCGACCTTTATGACCGCGTTCCGGCAAAGGCCGAAATCGTCGTGATGTAGTCGCGCAACAGCTCTGGTGATATCGTCTCGCGGCAGACGGACACGACTTCGTGAGGTGGTGGTTTATTTAACGTATGGCGATAGATTTCTTGTGTTGTCACCGGCGTTGAGCCACCTTCCGCGAAGGGCGTCCGTCCTTCCCGCGCAACAGGAAACCAGACCCGCGTATGAGCTTCGAAAAACCCCTTTCCCGCCGCAGCTTCCTTTCCTTTTCGGCAGTGACCGCAGCTTCGGCGCTGACGGGGTGTGCATCCACGGCTGGACCGCCGCCCTATGCCACGGCTCAGCCGGTCGTCATGCGCAGTCCGGTCAACATGTTCCAGGCGCCGCAGACGCCAGGTGACGCCGAGCTGGCGGTCATGTATGGCCCGATCGAGGACGGCGGCTTTCTCATTCCGGCCGTGCCCTACCAGCAGATCGATCCGCGCTTCTACCGTCAGCAGGTGGTTGATCCGACCGGTCAGGCGCCCGGCACGATCGTCGTCGATACACCCTCGCGCTTCCTCTACCTTGTTCAGCCGGGCGGCACCGCCATGCGCTATGGCGTCGGCATCGGCCGCGAAGGGTTCGCCTGGCAGGGTTCCGGCGTCATCCAGTGGCGTCAAAGATGGCCGCGTTGGAAGCCGCCGAATGAGATGGTCGCGCGTCAGCCCGAACTCGCCAAGTATTCGATCGAGAACGGTGGCATGGAGCCGGGCTTGAAGAACCCGCTTGGCGCGCGGGCGCTCTATATCTTCTCGAATGGCGAAGACACGCTCTACCGCCTGCATGGCAATCCGGAATGGCGCTCCATCGGCAAGGCCGTTTCATCCGGCTGCGTCCGCCTCCTGAACCAGGACATCATCGATCTCTATGACCGCGTGCCGAACAAGGCTCCGGTGGTGGTTCTGCAATGATCCAAGAGGGTGCGGCCAGCTGATTGGCTGGTCGCATTCACTGCCGGTGCTCGGCGACCTGAACTTCTGTAGGCGGTGACAATTCCCTGATAAGCTTCTTGCGGATCGCCGTCGCATAATCAGCAAAGCTCCTGATTTCCATCACGAAGGCATCCTCGCCGAGGATGACGCGCGTCTCGTAGTAGTCGGGAAGATCGGGTTCCTCGTCGGAAATGACCAATCCGTTGACGGTCGTCCCCATCTTCATGGCGCGCTGTCGCGCCTGATAGAGCGACGGCGTCTGTCGTCGTTTTGGCGCAACCGTCTCCTTGCCGTCGCCGGAGACATTGATGATGGTCTTGACGGCGCAGAAGCGGGGATCGGCGAGCATATCGAGGGCGGACCACATGCCGTTGCCGATGTCGGTGTTGCCGAACACCCGGCGCTGGTTGGCGTCGATCGCGGCCGCGAAGGCCTCGGCACCGTTCCCGTTGTGTATGACGAACCAATCCAGTTTTTGGGTGGAGAATTCACCATCTCCCCAGAAGACTGCGGATACCGCAACGTTGCCAGCACTTCTCAAGATGGCCAGGACGTCGTTGTCTCGGAAGGCGGTGGCGATCGCGGACTTCTGAAAGGCATATTCTTCGTCGGTGATGCTACCGGATCCGTCGACGGCCACAACCAGCGCGATATCCGCGCAGGCCAAGGATGGAGACGCGGGCAGTATCAAAACCACAGCCGCGGCCATACCAATCAGCATCTTGAGCATTTCCGCATCCCTCGTTCGCCCATAGCCCAAAATTGACTATGACAAGCGGTCGCTTTCCTGCTGTTATACCGCCGTTATTTGCTCATGCTAAATTAGAAGTTGAGATAGTAGCGATGCGGTTCATGCTGCGCCTGTTCGGTCGATTCCAGCTGCTCTCCCCCGCGGGCGAGAGCATTGTGATCGCTTCGCGCAAGCATCAGGCGCTGATTGCGATGCTGGCGTTGTCGAACGGCAAGCCTGTTTCACGATCGAAACTGGCGGGCATGCTGTGGTCCGAGCGCACCGAGGAGCATGCACGCAACAGTCTCCGCCAGGCGTTCTTTGCAATCCGCCATGCGGTCAACGGCCACGGCGTGTCACCTCTCGTCTTCGACAGCGGCGCCGGCTGGATGAGAACTGATGCCATTGTCACCGACATTCAGACTCTTGCGGAAAGCGCAAAGGCGGGATCTCTGCCGCCGTCACTGGATGCTTTTGAGGGCGAGTTTCTCGAGGGATTGAGCTTCAACGACGAGACATTGGAAACATGGCTTCGGATTGAACGCGGCCGACACCACAATTTGCTGGCCGACTGCCTTGCGGATCTAACCGAAGGTTTGGAGAGGGCGGGCAGCACGGAGCAGGCGGTTCTCGCTGCGCAATGCCTTTTGCGGCAGGATCCCTACCACGAGCCATCTCATCGAACGATCCTGCGCCATCACAAGGCCCGAGGCGAGCGCGCCCGTGCCATCAGGCATTACGAAGGCCTGAAGGTATTGCTGGAGGCCAATCTCGGTGTCGCGCCTGATCTCGAAACGCAGCAGCTCATCGATCGAATTCGCGAACAGCAGGAGCCGTCCGTGGACTTGACCAATGGCAAGCCCAGGATCGCGATCCTGCCAATCAGGAGCCTTTCACATGATGGAGACGACAGTCTCGTCGCCGAATCCCTGACGCGCAAACTGATCGGGGAACTCGGCCTGTTCTCGCCGCTCTCGGTGGTCGCCGCCGCAACGATGTTTGCCGTCAATGCGAGGCACGAGACTGTCGAGGAAATCGGCAGACGGGTCGGCGCCGACTATGTCCTGGAAACTGCGGTTCAGGGCGACGGGGAGGCCGGCTGGGCGATGGTGCAACTCGTGTTCGTGCAAAGCGGCACACAGATATGGAGCCGCAAATATCTCGACGAAAGCACGAATTCCGACCTCGGGCAGGACCGGCTTGTCCGCAAGATCAGCGGCAATCTCTATCATATCGTGATGAAGCACGCGGCAGCCAGTTCGGCCACCGAGCCGGAGGGCGAAGTCGGTACGGACAAGCTGTATCTGCAGGTGTTCAATCATGTCGAGCGGCCGACGTTGAAGGGGATGATCCGTGCCCGACGTCTCTGCGAGCGGATCCTGGCCATCGATCCCAATCACGTTCTGGTCCGCGAGAGCCTCGCCTGGATAAATTTCCACTCCTGTTTCAACGGCTGGCTGGACGATCCCGTAGGGGGCTTCCAGCAGGCGCGTGAAATCGTTCTGGTGGGGCTGGGCCTGGATGACCACGAACCCTACCTGCTCAGCGCCTTCGGCCTTGCTGAAACCTATCTTGGAAACGCCAGGGCCGGCCTGGAGGCGTTGCAAAGGGCCGTCGACCTCAACCCCAACGACGCCGAATTCCACACGTGGCTCGGCATCGGACTGACCGTCGCCGGTCTGATCGGCGAGGCGCATATGGCGTTCGATCAGGCCGATCAGATCAGTCCGGACTATCATCCGATCTTCCTGTTCCGGGGCGATGCCCATTTCGCCTCCGGGAAGTATGAGGAAGCGATCGCCTGCCTTGATCGCTTCCTGACCGTGCTGCCGGACTATCATTGGGCGCGACTCCTGCGAGCGGCGTCATACGCAGCGCTGGGCAGGGACCTGATGGCGCGGGGCGACGTGGCCTATGTGAGGGAAAGCACGCTTTTGTTGAACGGTCGGTATCTCGAGCGGCTGCTTCAGGCACGCGGCTCATCGTTCCGGCATGATTTGTGGTTACGGCTGGAGGCCGCGGGCTTGCCGTGGGCATGATGTCGTCTCGGCTCCGGCTTCAATGTCTTGTGCTCAAGCCGCCGATGTCAGATTGGAGCGCAGGCCCTTCAACAGTCCTCGGATCGTCTTCATTTCCTCGAGCGTGCAGCCTGCGGCCTGGCCGATTGCGCCCATGATGGTGTCGATCTCGCTCCGCATCGCGCGGCCGTTGTCGGTCAGCGACACGATAACCTGCCGTTCATCGCGGGAATCGCGTGTGCGCTTGATCAGGCCATTCTGTTCCAGGCGCTTGAGCAATGGCGACAGCGTGCCCGAATCGAGATCGAGTTGCTCGCCGATCGCCTTGACCGGCTGCTCGGACTTCTCCCAAAGCGCCAGCATCACGAGATATTGGGGATAGGTGAGGCCGACCCTGTCAAGGATCGGCTTGTAGGCGCGGGTAAAGGCATGCGCCGTCGAATAGACAGCAAAGCAGAGCTGGTTCTCGAGCCGCTTTTCCTCTTCCGGAATTTCCATCGTCTTGGCCAGATGCGCTTTCATTGTCGTCCTTCCACGGGCTCGATTGTCCTCTTTTCGAATTCGAAATGCAATTTGCAAAATTCACTTGCGTACAATTTAATTGTGCGATAAACAAAATCCAACCCCAACGCAAAGGAGACTGACATGCCTATCCTCTACGCGACCAAAGCTTCGGCCACCGGTGGCCGCGCAGGCCGCGCCGTTTCCGAAAACGGCGTTCTCGATGTGACGCTGACGGTTCCGAAGGAACTCGGCGGCGATGGCGCGACCGGCACCAACCCTGAACAGCTCTTTGCAGCCGGTTATTCGGCCTGCTTCCTCGGTGCGCTGAAATTTGTCGCCGGCAAGGAAAAGGTCAAGATTCCCGAGGACACCACGGTCAGCGCCACGGTCGGCATCGGCCCGCGTGACGACGGCACGGGCTTCGGCATTGAAGTCGCCCTGACGGTGAACATTCCCGGCCTCGACAAGCCGACCGCCGAAAAGCTTGCCGCTGCGGCCCACATCGTGTGCCCCTATAGCCATGCAATGCGTACATCGACGGAAGTTCCGGTTACCGTCGCTTGATCAAGGCGAAAAGGAGCGTCGCGTAATGCGGCGCTCTTTTCATATGAAATTTAGATGCTATATTCTTTCCTGTGAAAGGAGTATGGCATGGCTGTAGCACATCCGATCTCCGGCGCCCGGGCTCCCGAGGCGGCCGTGATCACCAAGGCCGCCGTCAATGCCGCTGATCGTCTCGGCCTCAACGCCAGAACGCTTTCGGCGGTGCTCGGCGTTTCCGAGGCGACTGTCTCGCGCATGAAGCGGCAGGATTATCTGCTTGAGCGCGGCTCGAAGTCCTTTGAGCTCGCGATCCTGCTGGTCCGTCTGTTTCGTTCGCTCGACGCGATTGTCGGCGGCGACGAGACCGTTGCCCGGCAATGGCTGCGCAACGCCAACACGGCGCTCGGCGCCACGCCGCTCGAAAAGATCGTTAGCATTTCGGGATTGACCGATGTCCTTGCCTATCTGGACGCCCGCCGCGCTATCGTCTGAGACGCGGGCGATCTCGGGCAGGTTCTGGCGTCTGGTCGAGGCGCAGCACCAGATTTCGACGCTGAAGCTCGTCGACACGCTCGATAAGCAGGCGCTGCTCGAAGCCTTGCTCGAAGAAAGCAAACCGGCGCTGTCGCCGGAATGCATCGGGCTGGACTACCTGCTGGCGACTCCGTTCCGCTATGGCGCCGTCTATCCGCATGGTTCGCGTTTCCGCCGGGCAGGGCGCACGCTGGGCGTCTTCTATGCGTCCGAGCGGGTGGAAACCGCGCTTGCCGAAATGGCGTTCTACCGACTGCTGTTTTATTCGGAGTCGCCCGCGACATCGCTTCCCGTCAATGCCGCCGAGTACACGGCTTTTTCCGCGGCCATCGCGACCGCATCGGCAATCGACCTGACCCGCGCGCCTCTCGATGCCGATCGGGCGATATGGACGGATCCTCAGAACTATGCGCCCTGTCAGGCCCTGGCCGACGCTGCTCGCGAGGCGGGTTGCCAGGCAATCCTCTACGAATCCGTGCGCGATCCGCAAGGTGGCCGCAATATCGCGCTCTTGACGGCAGCGGCACTTGCCGCCCGCGAGCCTGTCGAGCGTCAGACATGGAGGATCCGGCTGTCGGGAATCGGCGTCCAGGCGCTTTGCGATTTCCCGAAGGTCAGAATTGGATTCTCGGTGGAGGATTTCGCCAGCGACCCGCGCATGCCGCGCGACTGACTATGTCGCAGGCGGCCCGATCTTCAGGCGAGCGCCTGCAGGTCGCGCCGCAACCTTCCCATGTCGCCATCAGGCAGGGCTTCCTCGAGGCTGGCGTGGGTGCTTTCCCAGATCGGCACCGCTGCCGCGAGCACGGCCTTTCCTTCGGGCGTCAGGCTTAGCAGGCGCCGGCGCTTGTCTTTCGCGTTCTGCGTTACATTTACCCAACCACGACGCTGCAATGGCTTGAGCGCTGCCGTCAATGTCGTTTGGTCCATCGCAAGCAGGGTCGCGACCGGTCCCATGGGCGGCGGTTCCGGGCGGTTCAGCGACATCATCAGCGAAAACTGGCCGTTGGTGAGCCCGACAGGGCGAAGGGCATCGTCGAAGAGCCGCGCCAGTGCGCGCGCCGCGCGCTGCACATGCAGGCACAGGCACGTGTCACGTACCAGAAGTGTCGTTGAATAGGGAATCTCTACCGCGTTTGACATGATCAATTTCTATTGATATCAATGTAATTAGTCAAGGAAAAGGAGCATGAACCAAGCACGTCTCGACCGCGCCGGAGGAGGGCGCACGTGATGCAGAACCAAGTCGTTTCCCGTGAAGAATGGCTGGAAGCCCGCCGTGCACTGCTTCTCAAGGAGAAGGAAGCGACGCATCTGAGGGACAAGGTCAACGCCGAACGCATGGCCCTGCCATGGGTCAAGGTTGACAGGAACTACATATTCGACACGCCGCAGGGCAAGAAAGGTTTCGCCGACCTTTTCGATGGGCGCAGCCAGCTTTTGATCTATCATTTCATGCTTGGCCCCGATTGGGAGGCCGGTTGCCCCGGATGCTCGTTCCTGTCGGATCACGTCGATGGAACGCTGCCACATCTCAACAACCATGATGTCACCTGGGTCGCCGTCTCGCGCGCGCCGCTCGCCAGGATCGAGGCTTACAAGAAGCGCATGGGCTGGAAATTCCCTTGGGTCTCATCCTTCGATAACAGCTTCAACTTCGACTACCATGTGTCCTTCAGTCCGGAGGATCTGGCGAAGGATAAGGTCTTCTACAATTTCGAGGCGATTGATCCGGCCAACGCCAATGACGAGCTTCCCGGTCTCAGCGCATTTTACAAGAACGACGCAGGCGAAGTCTTCCATACCTACTCGAGCTACGCCCGCGGCCTCGAAGAAGCGGTCGGCACCTTGATGATCCTCGATCGCGCGCCGAAGGGACGTAACGAAGACGCGACCATGGATTTCGTCAAGCGTCACGACGAATACGAGCCGGCCAAGAGCGCGCCATCCTGCTGTCACTGATAATATCTGCGACCATCATCCCAAGGGAGAAGGACGATGCAGCAAGCGAAAGTTCTGAAGGAGCACGAGTTCCTCGAAGACCTCGTTGGCGTATGGGACGTGACGGCACCCGAAATGACCGGACAGGAACCGTGGACGGAGATCGTGCGGTCGCTTCATGGCATCTGGTTCGTCGCCGAAGGCTCCGGCACGATGCCGGGCGGTAGCGCGGCAACGACGGTACTTACTCTCGGCTACAGCGCCGACAAGGGAAGATATGTCGGAACCTGGATAGGGACGATGATGGACCACATGTGGGTCTACGAGGGTGAGGTTTCCGACGACGGCAAGACCTTGAGCCTCTATACCACGGGCCCCGATCTTATCGGCGGAAACGAACTCGCCGAGTATCGCGAGCAGCTCATCTTCCACGATCGCGATCACCGCACGTTCAATTCTGCTGCCAGGCAGCCCGACGGTTCCTGGAAGCAGTTCATGGAAGCGCACTACACCCGCAAGCAATAGCTGCGGACGGCGCTGCCGTTCGTCGCAAGTCCAAATCCAAATGGAGAAGACCATGTCCGAAACCCACGGCAAATTCATCTGGTGCGAACTGATGACCCCCTATCCCAAGGCCGCCGCCGAATTCTACGGCAAGGTTGTCGGGTGGACGACAAGTGACATGACGATCCAGGACCTGCCGCCCTATACGATCTTCGAAGCGAATGGCGCAGGCGTCGCCGGCCTGATGGACTTTCCCGCCGAGCTGGAAGGGAAAGGCATTCCACCGAACTGGACGGGCTATGTCGCGGTCGATGATGTCGACAAGTCGGCGAAGGACTTTGCCGCCAACGGTGGCTCGGTTCGCCGCGAGCCGGCGGATATTCCGACGGTCGGACGCTTTGCCGTCGTCGCCGATCCGCATGGGGCGGTCATCTGCATCATGACGCCGCTGCCAAGGGACAATCCGTCGCCGCCGGCGCCGATGGGTACGCCCGGCCATATCGGCTGGCACGAACTCTATGCCGGCAACGGCGCCGAAGCCTTCGCATTCTACTCGAAGGTCTTCGGCTGGACGAAGGACCAGGACATGGATATGGGCGAAATGGGCGCCTACACGATCTTCGCTGAGCACGGCACGCAGATCGGCGGCATGATGACCAAGCCGCCGAGCGTCCCCATGCCTGCATGGGCCTATTATTTCAATGTGCCGGCCATCGATGCGGCGATCGAACGCGTCAAGGCCGGCGGTGGCACGGTGCTGAACGGCCCGATGGAAGTGCCCGGCGGCAGCTGGATTATCCAGGCGGCCGATCCCCAGGGCGCATTCTTCTGCCTCGTGGCGCCCGCCCGATAGGCGCTGCAGACGACGATTTCAGCTCAGCGCGAGATGGCCGGACGCCGTCTCGCGCTGAACTGTTTGAGAGGGGTCCAGGAGCTCTGGCGGAAAGTGCTGATGGCCGCGTGAGCGTCGAATCGGCGAAGCCGGGATACGCTGCCGGAGCACGTTTGTATTTCATTAATTTTATTAGAATTTTAGCGTTTCCTGCGAGGTTCGGGGCCGCGGCGTTAACTCTTCCTAAAACATTTTTGGGTGGAAGCATAACCGGCTATGCCTGAAGCGGCTGCAAGTATTGATTTTGGCTCTTCCGCGTAATTGATTGGCCCCAGTTTATCATTGGGGTTGTTTTGTTATGTCTATCGAAGATCCGCGCATTTCCGCTACTGCAAGCGAAAACGTCTCGCACGATTTCCGCCAGGACATTCATGAAGACGCAAGTATTGAGACTTCCGCTCGTCAGGGCGTTGAGGTCGCGCAAGCCGACAGTAACCAGCAGCCGGAGAAGACCGACCGCGTGCCGGCGGCTCCCCAGACGGCAGCCGCCAGCGCCCATCCGGCCGAAATCGTTCCGGATCAGAACAACGTCGCCCACCTGCCGGCTGACGTGTCGATCGATGACATCCGCGTCGAAGGTAACAATCTCGTGCTCGTCCAGGCAGACGGCACCGAGATCGTCATCGTCAATGGCGCTCTGCACGTGCCGACCTTCCTGCTCGGCGAAGTCGAGCTGCCGCAGCAGGCCGTGATCGCCGCCCTCGAGCAGAACAACATCAACGTCGCGGCGGGTCCCGACGGCTCCTATTCGGCCCATTCAGGCTCCCCAAGCTCGGGCGGTAACTTCGACACGATCCAGCAGCCTCCTCATCTGCCGCCGCTGATCGCGGACCTCCTGCCGAACACGAACCAGCCGGACGGGCAGCCCGGTCGCCTCTTCGGCGGCCGCGACGGCGGCAACGGCAACCTCCTGGGCGTGAATCCGCCGAGCGTCGATAAGCCTGAGCCGGATTTCAACGTCACTTCGTTGCTCGGCGGCGACGCCTACGAATCGCACCTGAACGCCGGTGGCCCGCTCGGTTCCTCACTCGCCGGATGGGGCACGGCCTTCTCCTATGATGGCAGCAATCACGCCGAGGCAAATGACGGCCACGGCGTCGTCGTGACAGGGGATCTGCGGGGGGCTCCTCGGTTCTCGGTTTTCAACACCAACGAACTCGTGCGCGACGCAAACGGCCACTTCGTCACTTCGATCGGCCAGGACGTGCACTTCCAATACGTCGATGCACACACGATCGAAGGCTGGACAGACGCCAAGGGCGACATGCCTTCCCGCCTGATCTTCCGCCTCGAGGTGGGCTCGGACGGTCACTACACCTTCACGCTGAACGACCAGCTCGATCACACCGCCGCTGGCCAAGGCAACGTGCTCTCGCTCAACCTGACGGCAGCGCTACAGGCGAGCAACGGCAGCGGCAACCACACCCAGCACCTTTCCGGCAACATCCTCATCATCCCCGTGCATGACGACGCGCCGCAGGCGCTGAAACCTGTCGAGCTGGAAGTCGACGAAACCGGTCTCCTGGGCGGTAATCCTTTCTACGCGCCCGGCGATAACCAGGGTGATGAGGATGGCAACCACTCGGACTCATCGATTTTCCACGGCTATCTGCCGCTCGGCGCCGACGGCGCCAACCCGCATGACGCAAAAGCCATCAGCATCTCCTTCGCCGAGATGACCGGCACGGTCATGGGCGACGTCGAGGGCGGCGAGTCGCCGGCTGCAATCACCGTTGACCTCAACGGTCAGACGACCGCACTCCATTATTACTGGGACGCGGCCCACGGTGTGCTCTACGCAACCTGGGCGACAGAGGGCCAGGTGGTCGATGACGGCAACTCGGCCTTCAAGCTCTTCAACATCAACCAGACCACCGGCAGCTTCGACTTCGCATTGCTGCATGCGCTGAACCATCCGACGACATCCGATCCGAACTCCGACAACGGATCGCAGGCCTTCGAAGACAACATCACCCTGCACCTCAACTACACGCTCACCGACTATGACGGCGACACGCAGACCGGTGAAGTGAAGGTCGTCGTCAACGACGACTCGCCGCATATCGAAGTGCACGCGACCACGAACGCGGATGATCTCGATGGCCTCAAGACCATCTTGGACGAGACTGTCGGGGGTGACCGCTATAATGTCGCTGTCGGCGAGAGCGCCTCGGGCGATGCCGACAAAAATACCGATGACAAGTTCGCCGTCCTCGGGCGCGTTACGACCGATATCGGCTCGGGCCAGGGCGGCCTCGCCTCGCTGTTCTCGATCGTCGGCGACTACGCCCCTGCCAATTCAGACCCGTACTCCAGCACCTACGGCGCTGACGGGAAGGGAACGACGACGCATGCGCTGACCTTTACCGGTGCCGGCCTCCATACCTTCGGTGGGGAGGCGCAAGGCGTTGCTACCAACCTTTCCGCCACTCATGGCGGGGCAATTTCACTCTATCTCGACAACGGCAGCCTCGGTCCGAACGCTCACGCCGGCGACATCGTCGGAGTCGATACGCATGGCGATGTCGTTTTCCGCATTGCGATCGTGTTGGTTCAAGGCGAGCCGCAGCTTCGGACGACGCTCTACGAGGCAATCAGCCAGGCCGGTGACGGGAACCACTTCGACACCACCTCGGTTCTCCACCTCGTCGGCGACGCATCCATCAAGCTCACCGACACAGTCACCCGTACCGACGCCGATGGCGACACGGTTTCGCAGTCCGCCAGCATCGACCTCATCACGCAGACGACAGGCCAGGAGGGGGGCGGCACCAGCTATTTCAGTTTCCAGGACGACGGTCCGAAGATCAACGAGTCCAGGCTGGACAGCATCGTCGTCGATGAAGACGACATCGACACTTCGCTTTCGCACGGCACCAGCCCGAATGACGGCAATTTCGACGGTTCCTACACGGCCCTGCCGACCCAGAACCTGCCGGGCGCCGCGGAAGTTACGGGCTCGCTGGCGAGCGCGGTGAACTTCGGCAGCGACGGCAGGGGAGGCTTCTCCTTCGTTGACCAGGGCGCCATTCAGACAGCGCTCGGCGCGCTCCACCTTTCCTCGCATGGCGACGCCCTGACCTACCAGGTCGCGAACGGCGCTCTGGGCTCCGTTCTCACTGCCCAAGCGGGTGATCGCGTCGTCTTCTCGCTGACCCTGACCAATGACGGTCACTATACATTCGACCTGTTCGACCAGCTCGATCACGATACCGCAAAGGGCCAGAACACCGGCCTGAAGGGGAGCGAAGCCTCCTACATCGATTTCGGCAGCCTCATCAAGGCGACCGATGGCGATGGCGACAGCATCACGCTCGAGGGCGGCTTGAAGGTCACCATCCGCGACGACGTGCCCGAGGCTAGGATCTCGGCTTCCGATTCGTTGGCGCCGCCCCTC
The DNA here is from genome assembly GCF_000377185.1 of Rhizobium sp. 42MFCr.1. Lineage (NCBI taxonomy): Bacteria > Pseudomonadati > Pseudomonadota > Alphaproteobacteria > Hyphomicrobiales > Rhizobiaceae > Rhizobium > Rhizobium sp. 42MFCr.1. The sequence continues at coordinate 27,232 of NZ_KB897859.1, read as the reverse complement.
GAGACGCAGGACCACGACACCATCGACCAAAACGATACCTCGAGCGCCAATTTCTCGACGGCGTTCAAGATTACCTCATCCTATGGCGCCGATGGCGAGGGTAGCACCGCCACTAGCTATGCACTTTCGTTGACCGGCCACCAGGGCAGCAATCACGCTGTCGATTCTGGCCTCGATAGCCACGGCCATACGATCTATCTCTATCAGATCGGCAATGCGATCTACGGCTCGACCTCTTCGAACGTCTCGCACGACGCTGTCTTCAGGATCACCGTGGACAGCACCAAGGGCACGGTCACGCTGACCCAGTATGACGCGATCGATCATGTCGGCTACGGCAACGGCTCGAGCGTTTCGCTCGCCAACAATCTCGTCAAGCTGACGGCCACGACGACGATCACCGATTATGACGGCGACAAGGCGACCGACAGTGCCTCGATCGATCTCGGTGGCAACATCAAATTCGCCGACGATGGTCCGAGCGTTCACGTAACGGCCGGTTCGGATGCCAACGTCAAGCTGGAGACGCAGGACGCGGAAACGATCGACGGGAGGTCGGTCTCAACCGCGAACTTCGGCGGTGTGTTCTCGTACAGCTCGTCCTACGGTGCTGATGGCGCCGGCAAGACCGACAAGACCTATTCGCTGGACGTGACGGGCGAGAACGGCAGTGATTCCGGCCTGGATAGCCATGGCCATTCGATTTACCTGTATGAGGTCCACGGTGCCATCGTCGGATCGACCGCGTCGAACGCGAACGATGTCGGCAATTCGAACACCGTGTTCAAGATCACGGTGGACAACGATGGCAAGGTGACGCTGACCCAATACGACGCGATCGACCATTCGCTCCCCGGGGCCGGCAACCACTATGACCACCAGACCGCGGTGCTGGGCAGCAACCTGGTCTCGCTGACGGAGACCGTGACGGTCACCGACTACGACGGCGACAAGGCAACCGACAGCGCCTCGATCGATCTCGGCGGCAACATCCGGTTCGCCGACGATGGTCCGAGCGTTCACGTGAGGGCCGGCTGGGATCTCAACGTCAAGCTGGAGACGCAGGACGCCGACACGGCCGACGGGAAGACCGATACCGCGGTCTCAGCCGCGGATTTCGGCGGTGTGTTCTCGTTCAGCTCGTCCTACGGAGCCGATGGCGCAGGCAAGACCGACAAGACCTATTCGCTGGACGTGACGGGCCAGAACGGCAGGGATTCCGGCCTGGATAGCCACGGCCATTCAATTCACCTCTACGAGGTCAACGGCGCAATCGTCGGCTCGACCGCGTCGAACGCGAACGATGTCGGCGCTTCGAACACCGTGTTCAACATCACGGTGGACAACGATGGCAAGGTCACGCTGACGCAGTACGCCGCGATTGACCATGTCGGATACGGCAATGGCACGACAATCTCGCTCGACAGTCACCTCATCACCCTGACGGAAACGGTGACGGTCACCGATTACGACGGCGACAAGGCGACCGACAGCGCCTCAATCGATCTCGGCGGCAACATCAAATTCTCCGACGACGAGCCGAAGCTGATCGCCAATGCGACGGTGACCGCTAAAGTCGACGAAGACGGGCTCGCAGCGGCGAATGCCGATGCGAACCGCACAGGCGAGAATGCCGACACCGACACCAGCACGCCGAGCAACCACCTGACGGCAACCGGAAGCCTGTCGGCGCTGGTCGATTTCGGCGCGGACGGCCCTGGCGCCAATGGCGGGTTCACCCTGAAGTCTGTCAACGGCACGGTACTCGCCGGCATCACGTCGGCGCACCAGCAGGTCTATATCGTAACCAACGGTTCGACGCTGACAGGCTATGTCGAGGCAGGCGGTGGCGCCGGTTATAATTCGGCGCATGACAAGGCAGTCTTCACCCTGGCTCTCGGCGCTGATGGCAAATACACCTTCACGCTGATCGAGCAACTGGACCACCCGACCGGCAACGGCGAAAACACGCTGACCTTCGATCTCTCCAGCTACATCACCGCAACCGACGGCGATGGCGCCCGCATCACTCTCGGCGGCGGCAGCCTCACGGTCAACGTGCTGGACGATATCCCGGTCATTTCGGCGCGCGACGCTGGCTCTGTGACCCACGTCGGCGACAGCAGCATTTGGGATTTCCAGGGCGGCAACAAGGATAGCCGCTTCTTCAGCGGCACCGGCACCCAACACGGCCTCGTGCTTACGAGCCCCAGCGGCGGCACCGTCAACACGAGTAACAACGAAGCCTGGATCGGATCGGGCGGCGGTTTCGATCACGGCGATAGCATGCAGCTGGCCTTCGTCACCAGCGATGGCACGACGCCGGAGGAACAGTCCTCTGCAACGTTCACGATGGACAAGCAGGGCAAGGCACCCGACGAAGGCTACACTATCCATATCGACGCGATCGGCGCGGGCGGCGCGGTGGTTGCCCTCAACATCACGCACCCTGCCGGTAGTATTGTCACCGCAGACCCGGACGGCTCGGGCTACACCATTTCTGGGCTAACCAATGGTGCGGTTATCGCCGTTAGCGGCGAGGGTGGCGCGACCTTCGACAAGCTGGTGGTGGAAAACACCGGCGCCGGCAAATTCGACATCTTCGACATCGGGGCACATTCGGCTGACGCGTCTACGCCGGAGACGTTCGCCATCAGCGAGGACGAGAGCGCCGGGATTAACAATTCAGCCGATCCCAACGCATCGATCGATCACGTCGCGCCGGCCTCCGGGACCGACGCCTACAGCGCGATCTACAAGTCCGGTGCCATCGGCTATGCCGAGTCAGCCGAGAGCGTGCTCACCACGAACGGCACTTTCAAAGCGCTGTTCAACGGCACGGTCGGCGCCGATCATAACGCCTCGGGCGGCGGCGCCTGGACGTTCGCCATCACCGATGCGGCCGGCAACGGCTTCAACGGCGCGGATTCCGGCCTGACCACGACTGCCGGTCAGCAGACGATCTTCTTGAAGACGGATGGTGACGGCACGTTGGTGGGCTATACAGTCAATGGCCAAACGACGACCGATGTCTTCAAGGTCTATGTCGACGGCACCGGCCATGTCTGGATCGCCCAGTACCAGGCGATTCACAACGATGAGGCGGGCAACACGGCGGCCGCCTACGACGACATCGCCACCGTAGCGGCCGACCTTCACATCAAGGGGACCCTGACTGACGCCGACGGCGACAAGGCAAGCGCCGTGTCCGCGGTAGGGCTCAGGGTGCAGTTCCAGGACGATGGTCCGCTGGCGGTGAACGACACCAAGAGCGTGACCGGCGCCGACGCCAGCGGCAACGTCATTACCGACGCGGCCGGCAAGGATACGGTCGGCACCGACGGCGCAACGGTCACGGACGTCACCAGGAACAATGCGTCGGGCCATAGCGGGATACATGTCTCAGGAGATCCGGTTGGCGTGCTGACGCTTGCGGGTGAATATGGCACCCTAAAGATCGGCCCTGACGGCAGCTACACCTATCATCGCACCGACGGCAAGCCGCTTACAGGTAGTGACGTGTTCCGCTACACGCTCACCGATGGCGACGGCGACAGCTCGCAGGCCACGCTGACGATCTCGATTTCGGACAAGGGCGTGGCGATCGGCGACCTCCACACCGCCGCCTCCAATAGCGACGCCGTGGTTTCGGAGGCCAACCTGTCCGACGGGTCGGCTCCCCTGACCCCGGCCGGAACCCCCGTCACCACGACTGGCGCCTTTACGATCAATGCGCCCGATGGACTCGCGACGCTTCAGATCGGCACGAATACGATCACGCTTGCGCAGCTTAACGCTTCGGCGCAGTCGCCCATCAAGGTCACGGGCGGGTCGACGCTGGGAACGCTGGTGATTACCGGCTACAACGCCACGACCCATGGGGTCTCCTACAAGTTCACGCTTGCAGACAGCACCACCCATAACAATTCCGACCAGGTCCTCGCCAACTACGGAATCACAGTCACGGACACCGACGGCGACAGCGCCACCGACACGCTGGCGATTGCCATCAACGACGACGGCCCGTCGGCCAATGACGATACGGACTCGTTCGCCAAGGGCACGTTCTCGACCGACGGCAATGTGATCACAGGCGTCGATACCACCAGCGACACAGCCGGCAAGGATGTGACGGGCGCCGATAACGCGCAAGTCAGCGCGGTCAGCTTCGGCAATGCGACTGTGACGAACGTCACGGACGTTACTCACGGTGCGGGCTTCGAGGTCCACGGCGCCCACGGCACGCTGACGCTCTATGCTGACGGCTACTATAGCTACGCCCAGGACGCGAGCGACCATGCGGGTGGCACGGACACGTTCACCTACACGCTGACGGATGGCGACGGCGACTCCGACACCGCGACGCTGGAAATAACCGCCCCGCAGCAGACCACGCCGCTGGAGATCACCGGCTTGGTGACCGGTACGGTCGAGGAAGAGGGGATCGCGGTTATCGGCAATGACGACATCATCGCTGCGGGCAACCTCGATGCCGACATTGCTGGGGACCTGTCCAAGCTCGGCGCGTCCGCAACGGGCACGTTGACCACAGCCCTCACCATCAGCGGCAGTGATGGTCCGCTGATGTTCACCTTTGACCAGGTGGCCGATACCGTTGCTGTCACCACGGCCGGTGCGACTGCGTTGAAGTCCGACGGAAACCCAGTCTACTTCCACTGGGTCGGCGCGACGGAAATCGTGGGCTACGCCAATGCCGATGGCTCGAGCGGCTACACGGACGGCAGCGTCAAGGTCTTCGACGTCACGATCGACCCGACGGGCGGGAACGGCGCCTATACCTTCACGCTGCTGCATGCGATCGACCAGCCGACCGTGGGCGGCGACGCACTGACGGGCGAGGATGCGCTGGTCATCGACCTCGGCGGCCGTATCACGGTCACCGATAAAGGTGACACGGGCGATCACCAGTCGGTCTCCGACTTCAAGATCACGGTCATCGACGACACGCCGATCGCCACGAACGACACCGGCAGCATTGCCGCAAACGGGACGTTCAGCAACGCCGCAACAACGACAACGGGCCTGCTCCACAACGACCATGCGGGCGCCGACGGCTTTGGCGGCGTGGTCGGTGTGACGGCGAGCGGAACTGTGAAGACGGACGGCACCACTGTCGGCATCGACATTCAGGGTGCTTACGGCAAGCTGCATGTCAACGCGGATGGCACTTACACCTATACGCTCGATGCCGCGGCAAAGACCGCTCTGGCGGCACTGACGGGCAGCCAACACGCGACCGACAGCTTCACCTACGCCATCGCCGACCATGACGGCGATACCTCGACGACGACGCTTGACATCACGATCAATGGCGTCGACGACGCGGTAACCATTGATACAACCAATGCCACATCGATGGTCAGCGAAGCGAACCTCCACGACGGTACCGACCCGAACCCTGCTGCCCTGACCACGTACGGCAGCTTCACGATCCATGCGCCGGACGGCATCAAAACGATCACGATCTTCGGACACACGCTCACGGCTGACGAGCTTACGAGCCTGCAGGGCGACACCCCGACCGCGGTCGCTATTACCAGCGATCAGGGTACGGGCATGCTCACGCTCACCGGGTTCGATTCGTCGACTGGCACGGTAACCTACAGCTACGAGCTGAAGAACCCCGTGCTAAACGGCCCCGGCGACTCACCGGCGACCATCGGGTTCGCCGTCACGGTGACCGACAAGGACGGTTCGCAGAACGCTCCCGCCTACATTTCGATCACGATCGGCGACGACACGCCGACCGCGACCACCGTCACAAAGGAGATCGTCGTCGGCCAGACGACGCAGGACGTCAATGCCTGCTTCGTCCTCGACTTCTCGCAGAGCATCAGCGGCACCAACTACCAGAACGAGATCGATGCCGTGAAGGCGGCAGGCGACGCCATGTTCCAGGCGGGCAATACTTCGATCACGCTCATCGCATTCGCCGATGGCGCCAAGGTGCTGTCGACGTTCAGCGACAAGGGGACATTCGACAGCTATATGGCCACGCTGAGGACGGACAGCAACCGTGGCGGCGTGTCGACGGGCGGCACCGACTATAAGGCTGCCATGGACCAGGTGATGGCGCACTACACGCCCGCCGACGGCAAGAACAACCAGCTGTTCTTCATCAGCGACGGCGATCCGAACCAAAACACCGGCGGCACCCAAAACAACGTCCTTCAAGTGGTTAGCTCTGCCGAAAAGACGGCCTGGACCAACTGGATCAGCAGCCATGGGGTAAACATCACCTCGATCGGTGTCGGGTCCGGCGCGCACGAGGCGCAGTTGGCCCAGGTGGATGTCGATGGCCATGGCAACAGCGTCATTCTCGTCGACGACTTCTCCAGCCTGCTGCCGACGCTGCTGAACGTGGTCACGGCCCTGCCCGTCCCCGGCAGCGTCCTGACCCAGGACAGCGTCGTCACAGGGGCCTTCGGCGCCGACGGCGGCCATGTACAGTCGATCGTCATCAACGGGGTGACGTATAACTACGACGGGTCTCACACCAGCGTCACGGCCGCGACCGGACATGGCGGCTCGCTCACCTTCTATTTCGCGGACGGGGATGGCCATCACGCCGGCGACTACAGCTATACGGCGCCGACCAACGTCACGAGCCCGGTCGACGAAAGCTTCCACTTCGTGCTGGTGGACGGCGACAACGACACGGCAGGCGCCGACCTCGTTATCCACGTCGTGCCCCCTCCGGTGGCGACTGCCGACAACATCATCACCAATGCGGCCACCGGCAGCACGCTGAGCCTGGAGGAGGCGATCCTGCTCGCCAATGACAGCGATGCCGCCGGCTATCCGCTGCACATCAGCGCGACGAGCAACCCGAGCGATCTGGCGTCGGCTACGCTCAACGGCGGCGCAGTCACCGTCACCAACAACCGCGATGGGGACTGGGGCCAGTTCACCTACACCGTGTCCGACGGCCACGGCGGCACGGCCAGCGCCACGGCCACGATCTCGTCCGACACCGTGGGCAGTATCGACGGCACCGAGGGTAACGACATCATCATCGCCACCGGCCCGCTGCCGCAGCCGACGCAGACGACCACCATTGCCTTCAACGCCGGCGGTTATGACGTGGGCGACGTGGTTTCGATCACGCTGGGCGGCAACCAGTATAAGTACACGGTCAAGGCCGGCAATACCTCCGCCGATCAGGTTTACGCGGCGCTGAAGGCTCAGATGACGACGCTTCCCGCGGGCGTGTCGTGGGGTGACTACGACTCCGCGACGCACACGGCCACGCTGACCGGCACGCCAGGCACGACCTTTAGCGTTGCTTCTGCGACGACAGATGTGGCTGCGCAGCCATATGAATATACGGTCGCTTTCGCGAAGCCATATGAGTTCGACAACAGCCAAGAGACGATCTCGATCAAGATTGGCAATTCAACCTATTCCGCTAGTGCAACTAGCGGAAGCAACGATGAGGCTCGCTTCGATAGCGCGGCGGCAGCCCTTAGCAGCACGCTGGATAATCTCAACGGCGTGGATGCCAGCTACGACAAGAATACGAATACGTTTACAATCTCCACGACCTCTTCAGTCACCATTTCGGCAACGTCCACGGCGGCTACAAAGAACAACGGCAATACCGCTTTGACCGGAGACGTTGAGTTGGCTCATGCCGGCACCACGCCCACCGACCAGCCCAACCCCACCGTAACCACGTCCTCGCATCAGGCAGACGGTTTCGTTCTGAACGGTAACGGCGGCAACGACCTGCTCATCGGCAATGCCGCCGGTTCGGATACGCTGTCGGGCGGCGCGGGCAAGGACGTCCTTATCGGAGGCGCGGGTAACGATACCTACCGGTGGGGCAGCGAAGCGCTGACGGCGGCCAATGCCGATACGATCAAGGGCTATGCGACGAACGAGCGTATCGATATCTCGGCCTTGGTCGGCAACATCGCGTCGCTCAACGGCTACGTGAAGGTCGTGGTTGTCGGCGATGATCTGAGCATCCGCTTCGACCAAAGCGGTAGCGGCAACAGCTATGTCGAGGCCTACAAGCTGCTCGGCGCGGCGACCGGTGCGACCTCCGTTGTGCTATATTTCAACGGCACCGACCACACCGTCGACCATCTCAGCTGGGTTATCGGCGCCGACCCGATCGTCCTCGATCTCGACCATAACGGCGTCACCCTGACCTCCCAGGAAAACGGCGTCCAGTTCGACATCAACGCCGACGGGCACAAGGATCAGATGGCGTGGACCGCTGGCCACGACGGTATTCTTGCCCTCGACGCCGACGGCAATGGCAAGATCGACAATGGCAGCGAGATCTTCTCGCCGAGTTTTGCCGGCGGCCATTATACGGATGGGCTGGCGGCGCTTTCGACGCTCGATACGAACCATGACGGCAAGGTCGATGCGACCGACGAGGCCTTCTCGAAGCTGACCGTCTGGCAGGACCTGAACCACAACGGCATTACCGACAGCGGCGAGCTTTCGAGCTTGGCGGATCAGTCGATCAGCAGCATCTCGCTCGATGCCAGCACGTCCGGCACGGAGATCAACGGTCAATCGATCCTTGCCGATGGCCGCTACACCCTGACGGACGGCTCGACCGGCCACTTCGTCGAGGTCGCCTTCGACACGGCACTCGGTGGCAGCGAAAACGGCAGCAACGCCTACTCGCTGATCGGCAGCGACGGTGACGACATCCTGTCGGGAAGCGGCGGTTACACGATGACCGGCGGGGCAGGGGCTGACACCTTCGTCCTCGACACCGACGCCTTGAAGGACGTGTCGATGGCCGACGTCATCACCGACTACAAGGCAAGCGAAGGCGATACGCTCGACGTCTCGAAGCTCCTCGACAGCCTGCTCGGCCACGAGGCGAGCGAGGCGGAAGCACTCGCCAGCGTCAAGACGACGGTGTCAGGCGCGGATACCGTGGTCAGCGTCAATGCCAATGGCGGGTGGCACGACGTGGCGGTTCTCCAGAACACCACGGAAGCGGTCAAGATCCTCTTCGACGACAAGCATGACACGACGACGGCACCGCATGTCGGCTGATGTTCGGACAAACCGACAAAAGGAAAAGGCGCCCTTCGGCGCCTTTTCCATTTTCGGGATTCGGCTAGACTAGGTCAGGCGGCCGGCAGCCGCGACAGCGGAATGGCGTCTTCGCGCTCGCCGCCGCGCTCCATGGCCATTTCGTCTGCCAACTGACGGATATGCGTGAAGTCGGTCGGTCCCTCGAAAACGGCGCCGCCGAGCCGGACGCCGATCGTCATCGGCGATCCCTCCGCCGAGAAAGAGGCTTCCGCAACGCGCCGGCGGATGCGGGTGCCGACGTCCTGGGCGTTTTCGCTGGTCGCGCCCGGGAGGAAGACGCCCAGCTCGTTGGTGGCGAGGCGCGCAACCAAGTCGCCCTTTCGCACCGACGACTGGATGATCGCGGCGAGCGACTGCATGACCGTGTCTGCCCATTGCGGGCCGTAGCGCCGACTGATCTCGTCGAGCGTATCGATGACGACGGCGATCATCACGCCGCCAGCGTCGGTGGCGATTCGCTTGCGCCGATCGATGTAGTGTTCGACGGCCGCAGCAAAGGCTGTCCCGTTCAGCGTTTTGGTTACGGCATCGTGGCGCGCAGTATAGTTAATCGTTTCTTGTAGTTTTTTTAGGTCGCCGACTTTGAGCTGCAAGATCAATAGCAGCGGAAATGCAACAAGAAGCGAAATTAAACCTGCGCCGACAAATCCCACCAAAAATGGTCGATCCGGTACGAGAAGGTTTAAGATAAGTAAAACGCCGACGGATCCAGCCACGTAGCAGACAGCACCGAGGGTTGCGATCCGAAGAGCTGAAACGATTGTGGCGGAAGAGTAACGCTGGCTAAAATTCATCGCGGGTCATGTCCGTTTGAAAGTAATGCCAGATAAACAGGTTCGGGCAAAGCCCCCGTTAAAAAATCCTGTAAAATTCTCGCTTTAGGCAGTTGTCCACTGGGATTAACTGTCTTGGCAGGAATGTCTGAAGCTGCGATTGGAATGTGGAAAGATTGGTGTTACTTCTTTGCCAAAGAAAATCTTTGGTATACGGGTACGCCGAGTGAATCTTTGATGTTGAGGGGCATCGAACTTGATTAAGGACAAAAGAATTTTTGCAGCATTGTCTGCGACGGTTGCTTTGAGTTTTTCGTTTTATGCTGATGCAAATGCAATGTCTCTGCAGCAGGCCATCGAAAAGACGATGAACACGAACCCGCAGATCTTGCAGGCTGCGAAGGATAGAGAAGCTATCGAGTTTGAACTACGTCAAGCGCGCGGTTTATACTTGCCATCCGTAGATTTGGAGAGCGGGATCGGGCGCCGTCGCTTGTCGAACGAAAGTTCCGGTTCGCTGAGAGATGACCATGACTATCTGTCGCCGGGCGATGTTGGTCTGACGATCTCGCAGACACTTTATGATGGCGGCAGCCGCCGCGCCCAGGTCGAACAGCAGGCTTCGCGCGTCGATGGCGCGTCCTTTCGGGTTCTCGAACGGTCTGAGTCGCTCGCACTCGAAGTGACGCAGGACTATCTGGAATACATGCTCCAGAACCAGATCGTTGCTGCCGCCAAGCAGAACGTTGCGTTCCATACGCAGATGGTCGGCGACATCGACGAGAGCATCAAGGGCGGTGCGCTCACGGACGCTGACCGCCTTCAGGGCAGCGAACGTCTGCAGGCCGCCAAGGCCCGGCTGCGCGAAGCGCTCGAAGAGCTTGAGCAGACGAAAATCCGCTTCCTTCAGGTCGTCGGCGAGCCAATCACCAATGCGCAGACGCCGCCGTCCGTTGGCAAGTACGTCCCGAAGACGCTGAACGACGCGGTCTTCGTCGCCGCCAAGAACAGCCCGCGCATCTATTCGGCCAATGCCGACGTCGATGCGGCCGATGCCGGGGTTCGTGGTGCGCGCGCCAACTACCTGCCGAAGGTCAATCTCGAAGGCTCGGCCCGCGTCGGCAACGACATCGATGGCGACGAAGGCAACACCAACGACTATCAGGTCCGTGTCGTTGCCCGCTGGAACCTCTATCGCGGCGGCATCGACGTTGCGCGCGAGCAGGAACAGATCCGTCGTGCCGGCGAGCAGCGCTACAATCTCGCCCAGGTTCAGCGCGAGGTCTCGGAGTCGGTCCGTTCCGCCTGGAACGAGCGCGTCAGCCGCGGCGAGCTGTCCGGCATCCTCAACAAGCAGGCCTCGATCAACAACCAGCTCGTCGGTTCCTACCGCGAGCAGTTCAAGGTTGGCCAGCGCTCGCTGCTCGATGTGCTCGATGCGCAGAACACGAAGTTCAACACTCAGGTTCTCGCTGATACCGCGCGCGTTGCGTCGCAGTTTGCCGAGTACAAGATCCTGGCGGCGTCGGGCAATCTGCTTCAGACGATGAAGCTGAAGCCGGTCGATCAGTCCAAACCTTATGCGCGGGAAGAGTTTGTTGTCCCCGCGGGCGTCGCGAATCCTGGATATGTCGAGCTTGATTCACATCAGAAGGCCGGTATGCCCCTGGACCTTCTAGCGCCAATTCGACAGCAATAGTCGACGTGGCCATGGAACAATGCTGAACGTAGCGCTCGGGACCTCCAGCAGCACACCGCTGCAGACATTCAAAGCCGCATTCAAATCCGTGGCTGCGTTCTATGGCCGACCAAGCTCCGACACGGTCCTCTTCTCCGGTCTCCCGGATGAGGTGACCGAGTCGCTTGAGATCGACGATGTCGAGCGCATGGCCGAGCGCATCGGCCTGCAGGTGATCAAGCATCAGGAGCGCGAGTGCCGCCAGAGCAATTTCGATTGCCCGGCGATCGTCGCGTTTGCCGACGGCAGCGTGTTGCCGCTGCTCGAGGTCGCCGAGGACGGCTCCTATGTCACTGATATCGTTCCGATTGCCGGCAACGCGATTCGTCTGGCGCGGGAAGAATTCCTGGCGCTGAAGCCGCAACTGGCCTTTGCCTTTACGCTTTACTATCAGAACGCCTCGGAAGAGGCGCTGGTCGGCAATGCCGTCGAGATCGAGAAGCGGCACTGGCTGGCAACGACGCTTGCGCCTTACTGGCGCACCTATGTCCGCGTCATGGTCGCGGCACTCTTCATCAACCTGATCGCGCTCGGCTCGCCGCTCTTTACGATGAACGTCTATGACCGGGTGCTGCCGAACAAGGCGATCCCGACGCTCTGGGTTCTGGCCGCGGGTATCTCGCTTGCCTATGTCTTCGATTTCCTGCTGAAGACCGCTCGCTCGTCGCTGATCGACTATGCCGGACGCAAGGCGGATCTGCGCCTGTCGCAGCTGCTGTTCGACAAGGTGCTGAATTCGACGCTCGCCTCGCGGCCGATGTCGACGGGCGAATATGCCAACCGCGTGACGCAGTATGAATTCGTTCGCGAGTTCTTCACGTCGAACACGATCGGCGTCCTGATCGACAGCCTGTTCGTCTTCATCTTCCTCGGCGTCATTTATCTGATTTCCGGCTGGCTCGTCGTGATCCCAGCGGTCGCCTTCGTCCTGTCGGTCGCGATCGGCTTGTGGGCGCAGGCCGCGATCGGCAAGCGCATGGCGACGGCCGCCAACGAGGCGTCGCGTCGCCAGTCTCTGCTGGTGGAAACGATCTCGACGATCGAAACGCTGAAGAGCCTGCGCGCCGAAGCCACTATGCTGCGCCGCTGGCAGGAACTGACAAAGTATTCGAGCCGCACCAGCGAGGATATCAAGCACATCTCGATGAACGCCATCAACATGACGATGTTCATCCAGCAGATGGTGAGCGTCCTGATCGTGATTGCCGGCACCTACGAGTTCTCCGAAGGCCGCATTGCCATGGGCGCGATCGTCGCGACGGTCATGCTGGCAAGCCGCGCCGGCGCGCCGCTCGGCCAGATCGCCATGACGCTGGCGCGGTTCCGTCAGGCGACCATGTCGCTTCGCATTCTCGACAAGATCATGGAGCAGCCCGACGACCGTCCGTCCACGGTCGGCTTCGTCAATCGCGAGATCACCCGCGGCGCTTTCAGCTTCCAGGATGTGTCTTTCCAGTATCCGGGATCGGACTATCCCGTCATCAACAAGCTGTCCTTTACCGTGAAGCCCGGCGAGCGCGTCGGCATCATCGGCCGCATCGGCTCGGGCAAGACGACGCTCGGCCGCTTGCTCGACGGGCTCTTTTCTCCCTCGGGTGGTCGCGTGCTGATCGATGGCGTCGATATCCGCCAGTACCACATGGCCGAGGTTCGCTCGGCGGTCGCCGTGGCCGGCCAGTCGTCCGATCTCTTCTCGGGAACGGTGAAGGAAAACCTGCTGATCGGACGCGCCGATGCGACCGACGAGGAGCTGCTCGAGGTCGCCCGCATGACCGGTGTCGACGAGTTCGTCGGCAATCATCCTCGCGGCTTCGACATGCCCGTCGGCGAACGCGGCACCAACCTGTCGAGCGGCCAGAAGCAGGCGCTGACGATTGCGCGCCTGTTGCTGACGAAACCGAAGATCGTGTTTCTCGACGAGCCTTCGGGCGCCATGGATCTGGCGACCGAGCGCAATCTGATCGCGCGCCTGTCGAAGGCTATCAGCCGTGACGCGACGCTGTTGATCGCCACCCACCGCTACAGCATGCTTGAACTCGTCGATCGCCTGATCGTCATCGATAAAGGACGCATCATCGCCGACGGTCCGAAGGGTGCGGTCATCGAGGCCATGCAGCGTAAACCAGCAGGGGCGCAGTCATGAGCCTCAGCAATCGTCACGACAATCCTCCGCTTCTCGCCCGCGGCATTCTGGCACTGGTGGCGCTCGTCATTGCGAGCTTCGTCGCCTGGGCGGCTATTGCCGACATCAACGAGATCGCCCGCGGCGAGGGCAAGGTCATTCCGGTCTCGAAGACGCAGATCATCCAGTCGTCGGAGCCCGGGGTCGTCCAGCAGATCGCCGTCGTCCTCGGTCAGGTCGTCCGCAAAGGTCAGCTACTCGTCCAGCTCGACAATACAACGACGACCTCCACCCTTGGCGAATCCGTTGCCAAGGCGCGTGCGCTCGGTGCCAAGGTTGCGCGCCTGAAGCTCGAGGAAGCTGGTCAATACGATACGCCGTTCATTTGCCCGGAAGAGATCCTGGCCGTCGCGAAGGATGTGTGCGCAAACGAGGAGCAGCTTTTCGCTGCCGATCGCGCCAGCTACCAGAACAAGCTTGGCGTCTTGCAGGAGCGCGTGCGCCAGCGCGAGAACGAGCTCAGCGAAGCCCACGCCAACATCGATCGCCTGCAGCAGAATATCGAAGGTGCCCAGCGCCAGTACGACCTAATTTTCCCGCTGGCACAGAAGAAGCTGGTGGCGCAGACGGAAGTGCTGAAGACCGAGCGGGATCTCACCGACCAGAAGGGCCAGCTCAAGGTTTACCAGGAAAGCATCGACCGCCTGCAGGCTGCCGTGCAGGAAGCCAAGCTGCAGCTCGGCGATCTTGCCCTCGAACTGCGTCAGCAGGCGCTGACGGACAAGGCGCAGGCGCTGGCCGAGCTTTCGGTCGTCGACGAGACCATCCGCGGCGCGTCCGACCGCGTCAAGCGCACCGACATCCGCTCGCCTGTCGACGGCATCGTCAACACGCTCGAGGTCAACACCATCGGCGCCTATGTCGATCCGGGCCGTGTCATCGCCGGCATCGTTCCGACCGCTGACACGCTGCTGGTCGAAGCCAAGATCTCGCCGCGCGATGTCGCCTTCGTGCGCCGCGGCCAGCCTGCCGTCGTCAAGGTCACCGCCTACGACTTCTCGATCTTCGGCGGCCTTGAGGGCGTCGTCGAGAATATCTCCGCAGACAGTCTCGTGGAGAAGGAAAAGGGCGAGACCTACTATCTGGTACAGGTCAAGACCGACAAGTCCGCGCTGGAGCGCAACGGCAAGTCCTATCCGATCATCCCCGGCATGGTTGCCTCGGTCGAGATCATGACCGGCAACAAGACCGTGCTGAGCTACCTGATGAAGCCGATCAACAAGGCGCGCAGCGAAGCGCTGACGGAGCGATAGGATGCTGATCGTCAAGCCAGGCAGCAACGCACTCACCGAACTCGAGCCGATCGAGGAGCCTTTGCCGGCCATCGGCGCCGAGGAGATCGAGCCGCGCTTCCGTGCGGTCGTCGGTCGAGGCGGCGAGCGCCGCGGTATCCGCCTCGAGCGGATCTACTGGGATGGCCTCGGGCGCATGTCGTCGGCCGGCAAGATGAGCACGGCCGACCTCGTGCACTATACGGCCTCACAGATGCCGGAGTCCGGCAACCTGGCCTCGCTGCTGCGTGTGCTCAGCTTCAAGTGGGCGCTGCGGAGGCTGGATACCGTCGAGGACGCCTCGTCCATTGCAAACGTCAATGCCATCATCCAGGCGTCGCCGTCGCCGACGATCCTGCTGACACAGGAAAAAAAGATCCAGCTCTTCAACGATCCCTTCCTGACCATGCTGCGCCAGCGTCTTCCGCTTGGTGATGCGGCGCAGTTGACGAAGAGCTTGCGCTTCTCGATCGACACGCAGATCGATGAGGCGATCGCCACGCTCTATCGCAACAGGGGCAAGACGCTGAACACCGGCTTCACCATAGCCGTCGGCTCGGCCTCGATGAAGGGCCAGATCAATCTGGCTTTGGCGCCAACGCATGAGAAGCCGATGCTGATCGGCTATGTCTCTCGTTACTGACCAGAAAATCCCAGACATGAAAAAAGCGGCCGAGATTCAGCCGCTTTTTCTGCATCTTGCCGGCGATTTTCAGAACGTCGTGCCTTCGCCTGGAGCGACCTTTTCGAGTGGCAATGCCGAGGCAACCTGCTTGGCGCCGGTGCGTGTTCCGTGCAGGTAGCCCTTGCCGTCCGCGATCGAGTAGAGCGGCACATAGTCGGGCAGCTTGGTATCCGGCAGAACCTCGTCACGCATGTTGTCGAGAATGAAGCGGTTGCCGTTCACCGCAACGGAAAGCACGGCGTGGTAGAAATGGCGCTTCTGATCGAACAGGACAATGACGGACATGTCCTTGAGCTCGACGCCTTCGGCGTGCAGCGCGGCCATCTTCAGGATCGCGAAGTCCTCGCAATCGCCCTGCTGGCGCGAGAGCGTTTCGGCGGGCGTCGCCCAGTAGTCGGCCACCTTGTAGGTGTCGATGTCGCGGCTGTAGCGGATCGTGTGATTGATCGTGATGTTGACCGCGTTCAGCTTGTCGCGGATCGAGGACTGCGACGTCTTGCTGAAGGCAACTTTGATCGCGGTCGCGGCCTCGGAGCACTTGCCTGCGCTGCAGTCAATTGCGGTTCCATCCGTCATTTCCGACAGGGACGGTTCGAGCTTCTTCAGGGCAGCCAGTCGTTTGAAAGGAATGGCAACCGTCCCGAAAGCGGCGCCACCTGCCGGCGCGGCGATCGCCGGACGCGCAACCGGTTGGGCTGGAGCGACGCTCTCGTTCACCCAGCCGGCCGGCTCGGGCTGTAGCGAGCGCGTCAGCGCGGCAACGTCGATGGTGCCGATGCTTTTCGTCGCAAGGCTGAGGACGTTGGCGACGCCGCCGAGCGTCAGAGCGCGGGCCGTTTCAGCCGCCAGGTCAACGGAGTAGATCCCGCCTGACATTTGCGAAGACGGCAATACGGATGCCGCCGAAATATTCGGTGCAAATGCGGCTGAAAATGCAGACAAAGTAAAAGCAGCGACATTGCTTGTTTTTATACTGCGCTTCATCGATGGTTGTCTCTCGTTGGCTGCGAGAAACGTACAAAACATCTATAAAAATCAGGTATTTAAGCGTGGATAAGGTTGGTATAAATTATCTCTTCAAAAGAACATAAAAGTTTAGTGTGCCCGTCAACCAAGTTTGGGCGAAGGGTTTGCTTTCCGGTGTTGCCTGTGCAGATATGAAATCCTGTCAAAGGGCCGGAAAAGGCCGCGATTGCGAGTGGTGGGGGAACAGGTGACAGTGCAGTCAATCGAGCCGGTGCAAGGCTCGCATGGTTTACGCTCGACACGGCAAGTGTCGCCTTCGGAAGGCGCCGGTCCCCTCAAACTCATCAAATTCGTTCTCGCAATGTCGATCGTCGTCGCCTGCGGTGCGCTCATGGGCTGCCAGTCCGACGTCGATGGCATCGCCAAGAATGTGAAAACCAACGATATCAAGGCACCTTCGAGCGAGGTCGAGGAAAGCTTCGGAGAAACGGGAGCGGAGATCACGCTGCTGCTGCCCAAGGGCGCGACCGGCATCTATGAGGGTGCTGCGCGTGACGTGCGCGACGGTGCCGGCCTCGGCGTCGGCGAACTCGGCGGCAACCAGGTCTTCGTGAAGGTTGTCGACGTGGCCTCCGGCGCTCCAGCCGCCGCGACCGCGGTCAGCGAGGCGAGGGCGCGCGGTTCCGTTCTCCTCGTGAGCTACGCATTGCCTGCCGTCACCTCGGCTATCGCTGCGGTGCCGGCTGACCAGCGGCCGGCTTTGCTCAATCTGGGCGCCCCTGTGCCGCCAACATCGGGCAATGTCTACAACTTCGTTTCCGATGAAATCGACAGCGCCATTGAAGGCGTGCAGGCAGCCGCCGCCAGCGGCCACAAGAAGGTGCTGGTTTTCGCCCAAAACGACTTTCCCGCTGCTGACGAGGCCCGGTTGGCAAGCGCCATCCACGCCGGCGGCGGCACGTATCTCGGCCTTGCCCGCTACGATCTGACGGACGCTGCCGCCGCTGATGCGGTCAAGAGGGCGGGCGCCAATCTGCAGAATGCCGATACCGTGCTCGTTCTCGGGAAAACGGTGATCACCACGACCATCGCCGGCGCCGTGAAGGCCAGCGGCAAGACGAACGTCACCTTCGTCGGCACAAGCGCCTGGCCGCCGCAAACGTATACGGATCCCTCGGTGGCAGGCACGGTGATTGCCATGGTCGAGCCCGAAGGCGCGACGATGATCGCCGAGCGCTACCAGCGGCACTACAAGCGCGCACTCTCCACCGACGCGGCTTACAGCTACGATGCTGTTGCCGTTGCCTCGGGCATTGTCCGGACAAAGGGACCGGAGGGAATGAACGCACAGAACCTGACCAGCAAGGTCGGCTTCCGCGGCGTGACCGGTCTCTTCCGGATGACGCCGGCGGGTACCGTGGAGCGCAAGATGAGCCTTTATTCCCTTAACGGCGGCAAGCTTAGCCTGCTCGGCGCCACGCCGGCCTCGTTCTGATAACCCACACACTTGGACATCGGACCGTATGGGTCCGCCTTCACCAAGCGCCGTGCTAGGCGCTTAGAGACCCGGCCGGCAGGTGCTTCGCCCGGCAAACGGAAGGGTAGTTGCCGCGCCGCCATTGTCTCCTGCTAATCAGGAGTCAGGGCACGAATTCACGTCAAACGGCCAGGCAGCATTCCTTTTGCTCTCACTTGGCGGCCTTGTCGGTGCCAAGTAGGTAGCCTCCGTCCCAGTGATAGATCTGCTTGTCGTCGACCGTGACCTTGACGACCGCCTGGAAACCGGCGAGCGTCCCGCTGCCGGCATGAAACGCACAGGTTCCTTGCATTGGGCTGGCGGTGTCGTAGGTGACGCAGTACCCGACCGCCGTGTCTCCGTTTCCGACGGCAATAACAGCCGTGCTACTGCCGAAAAGGGGACTGCCGGTCACCGGCCCATAGTACAAGATCTTGGTACCCGCCGGGATCGCCGCCAGGTTCGATTCCGTAATCGTGCAGAAGCTCGGAGTCTCGCCGGTGTACTGGCTACATTCCTTAGAGATCTTGAGTGGTTGCATAGAGGGCGCCGCATGCGCCACGGACGCTAGTACCAGGATGGCACCAGCCGACAGGATCAACAATCTGCTCATTGCCTAGTCCCCCAGTCGAATGGTGTCGAGAACTCTACTCTCTATCGCCTCTCCTCGCAATTCGCTGCTTGGTCCAGGGAGCGCCGTCCGCGACGCCGCCGACTTGCATGAGTCCGGACCCTAAGGCCGTGCAGCCGCGAAGAAGGGCTCCGGACTCTCCACTTCGATCAGCCGCCGGCGCTCGATCTGCCAGAACCGGTTGCCGATGGCGCGCACGAAGCTGCGGTCGTGGGAAACAACAAGGCAGCTCGCCTGGTGGGCCATGAGTTCGCCCTCCAGCGCTTCCTGCCCGTCGATATCGAGGTGGTTGGTCGGCTCGTCGAGCAGATAGAAGTTCGGCTCCGCCAGCCGCAAAACCAGCATGCCGAGCCGCGCCTTCTGCCCGCCCGACAGCCGCCCGACCGGACGCGACTGCATGTCGATGGTCATGCCGGCCCCCGCGAGCAGCGCCCGCGCCCGCTGGTCGCCAACGTCGAAGCGGCGGATGATCGTCTCCATCGGCGTATCGCTGTCCTTCAAGTCGGCCAGCGCCTGGTCACTATAGCCGAGCACCAGCGAAGGGGTGGCCTTGATGCCGTCCTGCGCCGTCTCCGGATGGCCGATTGCCTTTCGCAGCATCGCGATCAGCCGTGATTTGCCGGCGCCGTTCTCCCCGAGCAATACGATCCGGTCACCCTGGCAGATGAACTGCTTGCCGGTCCGGAAGAGTGTCGTGCCTTCAGGGGTACGGACCTCCGCTTCGTCGAGTGTCACAAGCACCTTGGCATGCGTGCCGCGGTTGGCGAGCTTGATCGCACCGGCCGATCGCTCGAGATGGGCGGGCTTGGCCGCATCCTCGAGCTTGTCGGCGCGTTGCTTCAGCTGCTTTGTCTTGACAACCAGCAGGTCGCTGCCGGAGTTGATGCCGATATTGTTGAGTTTCGCCGCCTGCTTGCGCAATTGCTCGGCAGTCTTCATGTCGCGTTCGTAGCGTCTCCTGTCGGCCGCGTCCGCCTCATCAAGCGCTGCCCGCGCCCGGCTGTAGGGCAGGGAGAAGACCTGCGACTGCTCCGGCCGCAGGAACAGCGTACGATTGGTGACTGCATCGAGAAAGGCACGGTCGTGGCTGGAGATGATCACAGGCACATCGCGGGGCAGGGCGTTCAACCAATCCTCAAGCGCCGCGATCTTGCCGAGATCGAGGTGGTTGGTCGGCTCGTCGAGCAGCAGCGCGTCGGGCTCCATCACCCAGGTGCGCGCCAGCATCGCCAGCCGCTGCCAGCCGCCGCTGAGCTGCCTGACCGGGCGGCTGCGCAAGGCTTCGGGCACGTCCAGCGAATCCAGCACGATGTCCACGCGCCAGCTTTCGTTCGCCTGCTGATCGGCAGGCAGCGCCTGAAGGACAGCATCGTGGAACGGCACGTCAAGCAGCTTGGTTGGCACGTCCTGTTCGACATAGCCGATCGTCAGCCCGCGCGAGCGCGTGATGTCGCCGTGGGTTGCCTCGAGCGCTCCCGAAATGCAGCGGAGCAGTGTGGACTTGCCGCGGCCGTTGGCGGCGACCAGCCCCAGACGGTCGCCGGCATTGATGACGAGGTCAAGCTTGGCAAAAAGCGGTGCGCTGAGGGTGATGCCGAGATTGCGGATATTGATAAGGGTCATGATCTTGCTCTGGTCTTGCCGAGCGATCACACGGGCGAGGGCATGCAGCCTTCATCGCGTGCGTGTGCTTCGAGCTCGGTGGATGAGTATTGCAGACGGGCGAATGCCCAAACTGCTGCCACGAAGGGCAGACCAGGGAAGAGAGTTTGTGAGAAACGGTCTCTGGTCAGCCCTGCAAACGCATTTGCAGGGCGTTGACGGGGCCACGTTGCCGGTTGAACCGGAAATAGAAATTTTGCACGCGACCCTCCTTTCTCTTTGAGCGCATAGGAGAAATAGCATTGCTAACCCAGGAATGCAACCAAAGCGCTTGTGCTGCGCGGTCGCGCTCCCGAACTTGCATTGGGCAGCATGGTTGCTGTAAGCGGCTCGACAGGTATTCTTAAATTTCCAGGAGAGACGCCATGGCAGGCGGTGACGACGATTACGTTTATGATGAAGTGACGGGCGAATGGCGTCCGGCTTCGGAAATGGCTGCCGCGGCCGCGCAGGCCGCTGAGGTCCGGGATGCTGCCGGAAACGTCCTCAAGGACGGCGATTCCGTCACCCTCATCAAGGATCTGAAGGTGAAGGGCGCCAATCAGACCCTAAAGCAGGGCACGGTCATCCGCTCGATCCGGCTGACGGATAACCCGGAAGAGATCGACTGCCGCCACGACACCATCAAGGGCCTTGTCTTGCGCACGGAGTTCGTCCGCAAGCGTTGAGCGCGTGACGGGCAGAGGATTTCGCGGGCGGAACGAGGGCGATAAGCCCCCTTCCGCTCAGCGCTTCAAACTTCCGAGGATGCCGCGCACCAGGGCCCGGCCGACCTGTGTCGCCACCGTACGGGCCACGCTCTTCATCGCCGCTTCCACGACCGTTTCGCGCTGGTAGCCGGAGGAGCGGGCGCGGCCCTGGCTCTTGGCCTGCGGTTCGGTGTCATCATCGCCGAAGCCCGGCAGTGTCCAGCGACCCGAGGCGCTGCCCTCGGTCGGCTCGGTCGGCTGCACCTGCTTGGCTGCATCGGAGTCGGATGCCTTCTTGGCGCGCGCCGCCAGAATCTCGAAGGCGGATTCACGATTGAGATCTTCGTCGTAGACCCCAAGCACCGGGCTCTTATCCATGATCTGCTGGCGCTCCGGATCGGTCAGCGGGCCGACGCGTCCGGAGGGCGGGCGCACCAGCGTCCGCTCGACGATCGAGGGTGAGCCTTTCGCCTCCAGTGTCGACACCAGCGCTTCGCCAGTGCCGAGCGTGGTGATGACGGTGGCGCAGTCGAAGGCAGGGTTGGGACGGAAGGTGTCCGCCGCTGTCCTCACAGCCTTCTGCTCGCGCGGCGAATAGGCGCGCAGCGCATGTTGCACCCGATTGCCGAGCTGCGCGAGCACGGTTTCCGGCACATCGAGCGGGTTCTGCGTCACGAAATAGACGCCGACCCCCTTCGAACGGATGAGGCGGACGACCTGTTCAACACGCTCGATCAGCACCTTCGGCGCGTCGTTAAAGAGCAGGTGTGCCTCGTCGAAGAAGAAAACGAGGTTCGGCTTCTCAGGATCGCCCACTTCCGGCAGTTCCTCAAAGAGCTCGGAAAGCAGCCACAGCAGGAAGGTCGCATAGAGCCGCGGGTTCATCATCAACTTGTCGGCGGCGAGCACGGAAATCTGGCCATAGCCGCGGTTGTTGGTCCGCATGATGTCGGTGATCTTCAGCGCCGGTTCGCCGAAGAAGTGTTCGGCGCCCTGCTGTTCCAGCACAAGGAGGCCACGCTGGATCGAGGCGACCGACGCCTTCGAGATCAGACCGAACCGGCTGGAAAGCTCGGTTGCGTTCTCCGCCATGTAATTCAGCAGCGAGGAAAAGTCCTTGAGGTCGAGCAGGGGGAGCCCGCCCTGGTCGGCGAGCTTGAAGGCGATATTGATGACGCCCTCCTGCGGCTCGGAGGCATCCATCAGCCGCGCGAGAAGCAGCGGCCCCATTTCGGCAATGGTGGTGCGGACGCGATGGCCCTTCTCGCCGAAGAGGTCCCAGAAGATGACCGGGAACTGGTCGAACTCGTAATCGTCGAAGCCGATCTGCTCGGCGCGCTTGGTGAGAAAATCCTTCGGTTCGCCCTTGGCGGCGATACCGGAAAGATCACCCTTGATGTCGGAGCAGAAGACGGGCACGCCGGCCCTCGAGAAGCCCTCGGCCAGCACCTGCAGCGTTACCGTCTTGCCGGTGCCGGTTGCGCCCGTTACCAGGCCGTGGCGGTTTCCGAATTTCAGGTCGAGATATTCCGGCTTGTTGACGCTGTCATCCGGATTGCGGCTGACGCCGACGAAAATCTTGCCATCCTCGAGCATTTCGAAAATTCTCCCTGCGGCTGTCGGCGCCGATTGCGTCAAAATGCGGAGCGTCGTTTCCGCATGGTCATTGTAATATCGCTTCCCTGTTATAAGCAGGGAGCCCGGTGCGGACAACTGTCTGCATTAAAAGGAAAAGTAAGATAAAGGGTGCTTTTGCGGCCGGCGGCTTGAGTTGCCCGGAAAGTTCGACTAACGTTGACGTTAACGTCAAAAATAGGAGGCTGACAATGAATGAAATCGTAGACCAGATCGCCGCGCGTGTGGGCATCACTCCGGAACTGGCCGAAAAGGCGGTGGGCATGATGCTCGGCTTCCTGCAGCGCGAGGCGGCAGACGGTCCGGTCGCCAAGATGATCGAAGCCATTCCGGGCGCTTCCGACCTCGTTGCCAAGTACAACGGCGAAGGCGCGAGCGGCGGCGGCGGGATCCTCGGCAGCATCATGGGCGCGCTCGGCGGCGGCGGCATCATGGCGCTCGGCCAGCAGCTGATGTCGGAAGGCCTCGGCATGGGCGAGATCACCACGCTTGCCAAGGAAACCATCGCGATTGCCGAGCAGCACGCCGGCAAGGAAGTTGTGGACGAGGTTGTCGGCTCGGTTCCGGGCCTCAGCCAGTTCGTCTAAGCGGCAAGACGAGACTTTCGGCGGGCGGGCTTGTTCCCGCCCGTTCGCTTTTGTGGTTACGGCGTGACGCCAAGCAAGGCCAGCCAGGCTTGCGACTGGTCGCCGGCAGCCTTGCGTCCGGCATCGTCAAGCACACGCGGGCCGCAATAACGGTCGATGTTGGTTCGGTCGGTGTCGTTGATCTCTGGGTTGTGCGATGCCGCAATAACCTGACGCCAGGCACAGCCAAGGACGGGCTCGACAACGATGCCCTCGTTGCAGCCGGTGCTCAGGCAGAAAGAAATTTTCCTCTGACTTTCGATGCGACCGGCGATGGCATCCGCGTAAAGGCCGGTCCAATCAGCACGGATCTGTTCGCAGCGCTCGGCAGCGTCGCTTTGCCGGCAACCGATCTTCGGAACATAGCTGTCCGCGGGTGGCCAGTCGGCAACCTCAGCGAGGCTGACGCATCCACAGGCAAGAAGAACGGCTGCAATCAACTGCGACATCGGGCCTCTTAACCGGCAAGAGAATCACTGGAGACAAGCTACAGCTTCTCTTGCGTGTTAGGGAGGCACTTCTGAAGCGTCATGGCATCAAAGCCGGCAAGGCAGCCGGTTTAATGCTTGCTCTTCGTTTCTCTTGCAAGCTTAAGGATGACGTCGTCGGCAGCGTCGGCCAGAGCCATCGCGATTTCGGCTGCCTTCCATCCCCTTTTCTCGCCATTGCGAATGAGCTCGAAAAGGAGGGGTTCGAACTCCGACCTGCAGGTTTCCATACGCTGATCGGAAATCGAACGATTCTTAGCCAATTGACTATCTACCATGTCAATACCCCAAAACCCTCGAGATAGATTTAGCAAGGCAGCGAGAGAGCGCAAGTAAATATATTAATCGAGCTTTAACAATTTCGACTAATATATACTTTATTCGCCAAATGCTAGAAAAATACAAGAAGGGCCCGTCGGGGTTGGACGAGCCCCGCCTTCTTTGTCGCACAGAAAAAGCAACGCGGTCAGCCGGAGAATCTTCGCTATACTAGGCGAAAGGGTCAACACATCCATATTTTGTATAGCACACCATAAATGTGTTGCGATGGGTCTCGTCCATACGAGATGGTACAATATCTATGCTCGCCATGCGCGAGCTGCCGGGAAATTCTATTCGGTTTTACTTTAGTTAAGCGTGTATTTCCGGACTTTACTTTGGATCGTGGTTGCGGGTGGCTGCGCCCAGTTCATGCCACTCCCGGCCATCGCGGCGGATCAGTTCGTCGGCGCAGGATGGACCACTGCTTCCAGGCGCGTACGACTCCGGCGTTTCGCTGCTTTTCGCCCATATATCCAGGAAGGGTTGCACCGCCGACCAACCGGCCTCGATGCCGTCGGCGCGCTGGAACAGCGTCTGGTCACCGGTGAAAAGATCGTAGAGCAGCGACTCGTACCCGGTCATCTTGCCGATGTCGAACTCGTCGGCATAGCGGAAGTCGAGCGAGACCGGGACGGTGTCGACAGATAGGCCGGGCGACTTGATGGAGATCTCGACGCTCAGCCCTTCGTCGGGCTGGACCTGGATGACCATCTTGTTCGGCGGCAGGTGACGGTTGACATCCGTTTTCCGAAACTGCGCGAAGGGCACCTGCTGGAAGGTGATGACAACTTCCGTATCGCGCGCCTTCAGCGCCTTGCCGGTCCTGAGATAGAAGGGCACGCCGGCCCAACGCCAGGAATCGACGTAGAGCTTCATCGCGACGAAGGTTTCGGTATTGCTGTCGGGCGAGACGTCCTTGGTTTCCCGGAACGCGGTAATGTCGTTTCCGTCGAGCTTGCCTGATGTGTAGGCGCCGCGGACGGCATGTGCTTTGGCTTCCTCCGGCGTATAGATGCGCAACGCGCTCAGCGCCTTGCTCTTTTCCGTACGGATCGCTTCGGCGCCAAATCCGTTCGGGGCCTCCATCGCGATCATCGCCAGCAGTTGGAACAGATGATTGGGGATCATATCGCGCATTGCGCCGGTCGCGTCGTAGAATTTGCCGCGCGTGCCGACGTCGACTGTTTCGGCGGCGCTGATCTGCACGTGGTCGATATAGTTGTTGTTCCAGAGCGCCTCGATCATCATGTTGGCAAAGCGGGCGGTCAGAATATTCTGTACCGTCTCCTTCCCCAGGAAGTGGTCGAGGCGGTAGACCTGGCTCTCGGAGACATTGGCGAGGATGCGGGCGTTCAGCGCGCGGGCCGAGGCGAGGTCGGTGCCGAAAGGCTTCTCGATGGCAATCCGCCGGAAGCATCCGTCAGTCTCGCTGGTGAGGCCGTGCCGGGCCAGCTTTTCGACCAGCGGGCCGAAGAACTGCGGCGGTACCGCGAAGTAGAAGGCCGCGTTACAGTTGGTCAGGTGCTTCTTGATCTCGACGAATATGCCGTCTTGCGTGAAATCGCCTGAAATGTAGGAGATACGCTGCCGCAGACTCCGCCAGGCGTCGTCGGTCTCCGGGCGGATCGGGTCGCTCAATCCGGCTAGGAAGCTGTCCAGCCTCGCAACCAGTGAGGCGTCGTCGCCAGCTTCTATGCCGACGCCGAGGATCTCCAGATCGTCGCCGACCAATCCGCTTCGCGTCAGATTGATGATCGCCGGTATCAGCAGGCGTCGCGTCAGGTCGCCGGTAGCGCCGAAGATGACGAGTGTGGCTGACGGAATGGGGGCGGCGTCCATGAAGGTTTCCTCGCTGTTTCCATCGACTATAGTGCTCGCTTGTGCGGCGGCAAGCAGGATGCCGCCTGCAGGGCAATGTCATCGCATCCTGTCTTGCCCGTCGACTGACCAATCGGAGCCGTCAATCCGTCAGGGCGTGTCAGCCCTTGACCGCCACCATGAAGATCCGCGGGAAGCGCAACAGCACGCGCCCGTCCGACATCTTCGGGTAGGCCTTTTCAACGCGGCCGAGATAGTCCGCCAGGAACGCCTCGCGATGCTCTTCGCCTGCGTGATCGAGATAGGGCCGCAGGCCCGTTCCTTTGACCCATTCGATGATTGCCGCGGCGTCAGCCATTGGATGGTTGTAGGCTGTATGCCAGATGTCGACGCGGGCGGCCTTGCCGATGAGCCGGCTGTAATAGGTGGAGGCCGGCGGCAGGGTTTTGCGGCGAACGCTCCGCGCCTCGAACGCTGCTTTCCACGGGCCGGCATGCGCCGTCTCCTCCATCAGCAGATGCGTCGGCTCGGTCAGATTATCGGGCATTTGCACCGCCAGCACGCCGCTCGGCGCAAGTCCGTCCATCAAGCGATCGAAAATGTCGAGGTGCTCAGGCAGCCACTGGAAGACGGCATTCGCAAAGAGGAGGTCCGCCGGTTCGCTCGGCCGCCAGGTGGCAAGGTCGGCGTCGACAAAGGGCGTGCCGGGCATGCGCTTGCGAGCCGCTTCCAGCATGTTCAGGTCGCTGTCCAGGCCGGAAACGCCTTTGGCACCGAAACGCTCGACAATCAGCTCCGTCGAATTGCCCGGCCCGCAGCCGAGGTCCACGGCGTGGCGGACGCGTTCAAGCGGCACCTGCGCCAACAGATCCCGCGCCGGGCGTGTGCGTTCATCCTCGAATTTGACATACTGGCTGGCAGACCATGCCATGACCATCTCCAATGAAAGAACACAAGGGGCAAAACGCCTTCAACTGGCAGCTTTTCCTTGGGTTCGGTTTCGTGTTGATCGACGTTTTCGCCGATCGGCTAAATCTCGTGCTTCCGCTGGACAGGTGGTTCCTCGCCCTTCGGTTCTCGAACCAATCTCCAATGCGTGACCTGATGCGTTGGCTTCGGTCACAGAGTGATGTTCGGCTCC